>MNXL01000035.1 GCA_001871755.1 Anaerolineae bacterium CG2_30_64_16 | reverse complement strand
GGCCGTGGTGCGCGCAGACGCCATGCAGCTCGCCCAGGCGTTCGAGTCCGCAATCTACGGCCCCGAGTCCGCCACATCTCTGAGCCAGGGCCAGCCCAGCCCGACGGGCGCTGATCATCGACGGTGGGCCGCATTGTGGGCCGCGTGCCGCCGGCTGTGGCTGGCGCGCTGGGGTTTGTGAGTGGCCGGCCCTCGCGTCCAGCGGATCAGCTCGCTTTCCAGGATGGCTGTGGCCACCGTTCGACAAGCTCGGAAGAGCCGCTCAGAAGAGCCGCTCACGATGCTGTCCGTGACCGAGCCACCCCAGGGCGCTGCGGACTGTGAGCGGCGCCGGTCTGAAGTTTTCCCCCCTTGACAACTATCATTGCCCGACATATAATTGTACCGCATCTGTGTTCTGCTCTCTCTCCAGGTTGGTTCCGAGCGGTGTGATCTCAGGGGTCAGGCATATGGCGCAGGGCGAGCAACGATACGACGTGTTCGTCAGCTACAACCCGGCCGACCGGGAGTGGGTTGACGAGTGGCTGTTGCCGCGCCTGCGCGCAGCGGGCCTGCGGGTGATCACCGATTTCGACTTCACTGCGGGCGCGCCCCGGCTCGCCGAGGTCGAGCGTGCCGTGGACAGCAGCCGCCGGACCCTGGCGGTCATCACGCCGGATTGGCTGGCGAGCGAGTGGAACAACTTCGAGACGTTGCTCGTGCAGACCCTCGATCCGGCCGTGCGCCGCCGTAAGCTCATCCCCGTCCTCCTCAAGCCCACCGATCTTCCCAAACTGCTGGATGCGCTGGTCAAGGTTGACCTGACGGCCGAGAAGCATTGGGCGGGACAGCTCCGCCGGCTGGTGCGCGATGTCGAAGACGTGATCCCTGTGGCGCTGCCGTGGCAGGCGGGGCAGCGGATGCGCGATTGGACGCAGTGGGGCCGGTGGGTGCGGCGCTACCGGCGGGAGTTACGCCGGGGGGTAGCCGCGCTCCTGGCCTTGTGGGTGGCCGCGGCGCTGCTCCTGGCGTGGTGGCCATTCCAGCGCCGGGATGTCTGGCTTTCGCTGGGGGTGCGTGCGGCCGATGCCGTCGAGCTGGCGCGCGCGGGTGACGTGTTGCTGGTGGGCGGCAAGAACCTGACTCGCGGTTGCGACCGCGTGGACAAGGGCCTCTGGCGGAGCGCGGACAACGGGATCACCTGGCAGCCGGTCGATGCGCCGTTGGATTTCCCGCGGCACGATGGCTGCCAGTTGGCCGCGATCACCGGTCTTGCGGTCAGCCGGGCGGGGCCGCAGCGCGTTTACGCGGCGACCGACCAGGTCGGCCTGTTGCGCAGCAGCGACGCCGGCCGGAGGTGGGAGCGCGGCGGCGGGACCGGGCTCACTACGACCAGCCTGACGCGCGTGGGCGTGAACCCGGACCAGGCCAACCAGGTCTACGTCGCGGGGCAGGCGGCCGGGCTTTTCCGCTCGGACGACGGCGGCCAGACCTGGGCGCGGCTGGATCAGCGCCTCCCAAACGCCGCGTCCTGTGATCTCGGCGCGGCCTTCACGCGCACGCTCTCGGTCGGTGCGCTCCTGGTGACGTCCGACTTCGTCATCGTAGGCACCGGCAACCCCGAGGACATGACCGATGCCCACATCCCCTCCGGCCTCTACCTCAGCGCGGATCAGGGTAACTGCTGGTTCCGGATCGATGATGGGGAGGGACACTTGCAGTACGTGCTGCTGGCGGCGGCGCTGGACCAGCCCGAGTCTCCTCTCCTGGTGATGACCAAGGATTGGGATCGGAGCGGCGGTGAAGAGAGTTGGGTGCTGTGGCGGATCGACCTGGCGCCGGCCCCGGCCAGGCGCAAGCTCCTGTGGACGCACAAACGCACGGTCGAGGCTTTGATCGCGACCGGCGACGATGACCCGCGCTGGTACGCGGTCAATGCGCTGGGTGAAGTGATGGTGGGGTCACCGGATGTGCCCGGCCAGTTCACCCGCCTGCCGCGACTGACGCGGTGCCTGCCGTGTGAGGCCGCATTCGCGCCCGATCTCGGACCGGGTCCACCCTTGCTGCTGGCGGCAGACCGCGTCTACCGGCTGACTCAGGGGCCGTGGTGGCGCAGGTTATGGCCTTGAAAGCGATAAGAACGGAGGTGTATCGATGTCGTTTCTCCCCTCGGACAAAAGATCGGCGGTCCTGCTGCAACAGGTCGAGGAGCCCGTTGCGCCACAGTACGGGGCAGGTGAGCTGATCCCGTCGCCTCTTCCCTATGTCTACGGCTATACTACTCCCTTCATCGCCCCCCCTGCCATCCTTGCGGTCGCACATCAGGCGGTTCGTGACTATCGCACCCAATACTACCGCGAACCAGATTCCGAAGGGCGGCCATACCCATGGCGACAGGTGAACGCGCGTCACACCGGCCTGCCAGCCTTGCTGCGCGGCTTCCTGGACGCGCCGTTGCCGGCCCCTGGCGATGCCGATGTCGCCAATGCGTGGCTCCTCCGCAGCCCGCTGACCGAAGCGCTGTTCGGGCTCAACCCGGATGTGGCGCATGCCCGGCTGAAGCTGATCGAGGCGAGCCCGGTCACCACGGCCTGGGCCAAACAACAGACGACACGCGCGGCCGACCCGATCGCCAGCCTGACGCACGTGCTCTACCAACAGCACCACGGCGAGTGGCCGGTGTTTGGCGGTCAGGTGGTCGTGCACCTGGCGGTCGGCGATCGCCGCGCTGCGGTCACCAGCTCCTATTTCCCGTTGACTGATCAGAGTTTCTTCCTGCAAGTGGACGAGGCCCAGGCAATCGCGCTGGCGCAGAAGGCATTGGCCCAATTTGCCAGGCTTCACGTGACCACCGTCCTCCACGGGCCGGCCGGGCAGGAGCTGCGCGAGGTCCCTGCGGATTCGATGGACCCGGCGGAGTGGCCTACCGCCATCGTGCCGTACGCGGGCAGCAAGCTGGCGATCTTCCCCTTTGCCGGCGCGTATCACCTGGCCTACCAGGTCGAGCTGTTGCAGCCCGATTTCGGGACCGCATGGCGCGTCTTCGTGGACGCGGAGTCGGGCGCGATCCTCGGCCGGCCGCGCAACACGGCCCGGCAGGCGCACTACTTCGCCACCGCGGCCGAGGCGCTGGCCGGCGCACCGCAGGGGACGATCGCGCTGGCGGGCAACCCGTGCGCCGATTTCATGGAGGTGGGTATCTATCACGACAACGACCCGGCCCACGATAGCGCGCCGAATTGGGCGTCCAACCTGCTGGCCGGGCCCGATTTCGAGGCGATCAATGTGGCGGTCCACGCCGGCCGGCTGTACGACCATTTCGTGGCCATGCTCGACCCGGCAACGGCCAGCAAGCTCACCGCGTACAGACACGCGGGCGCGCTGATCAGCCCGGCCCTGCACGCACGCATCGCCCGGCCGGCCGTACAGTTTGACGTCTCTTTCAGCCCCGCCGCGGGCCTGGCGCGCAAGCTGATCACCTTCCAGACCGACAACCGGAACGGCCTCATTGCGGGGGATCAGAAAGTGTATCATCCTGCGCACGACCCGGAGATCATCTACCACGAGGTGGCGCACGCGTTGATGTGGCTGCTGAAGGCGGACCAGCCCAACCTGTTCGACGAGGGGATCGACAGCCTGCCCTTTGTGAACGCGCTGATCGAGGGGTATGCCAACTACCTCGCCCGCTCGTACGCGGCCAGGGCGGACCCTGCGTCACCCTTGTGGGCGCGCGCCGCGGAGCGCGAGGTGGACGTCACCGCGCCGGGCGGAGGGTGGGGAGACATCTGGGCGCTGTCGCGGCCCAGGCAGGACGCCGGCGCGGACCTGCTGCCGGCCCCAAACCTCTACCCCCACCTGGAGACGACCGGACTCGACATGTACAAGGTCGGCATGGTCTGGGCGCGGGTGTTGTGGGATCTGCGCGTCATCCTCGGCGCGGACCTGGTGGACCGCCTGGCGCTGGACGCGTACAATCACCTGCACGGCTGGACCGCCAATTTCGAGCTGGCCGCGGAGGGGGTGCTGGATGCCGCGGCCAAGCTCGGCGTCTTCGGGCTGGAGCAGGTTGGCCCGTCCCTGCTGGCCCGCCGTGGGATCGTGGCGGGCCAGGGGGTGCAGGCTCTAGCTCAAGGGGCGGGGATGGTGTTGGCCGGCTCCAATGCGGGCCTGATGCGTTCCCTGGACGACGGCGCGACCTGGACCGATTGGGACGACGCGGTGGGCGGCGGGAAGCTCACCAACGTGGTGGCGCTGGCGGCCGACGGCGCGACCTTCTACGCAGCAACCGAGACCGGCGTCTATCAGCGTGAGAGCGCCGCGCCGGCCTGGACCGTTCTTGGCGCCTGGCCCATCACCGAGACGCCGTTCTCGTTGATCGCGGTGCAGGAGGTGCGTTACGTCGGCACCGCGAGCGGGGTGCTGCGCCATGACGCCGCGGCCGACTGGCGGAGCTTCGGCACACCGGCGCCTGCCTGGCCGGGGTTGGGTCTGGCCGTCGGCCCCGCTTTGGGCACCGATGTTCTGTACTGCGCCAGTTTCGATGCCCTGCGTTTCTGTGGGGTGAGCATCGCTCGCTGGCAGACGAAGTGGATGGCAAGTCTGGCCGGTGTGCCGGTTGCCACGTGCGTCACGGCCGAGAGCGAGAGTGCTTATCTGGGCACGATCAACGCCGGCATCTGGCAGTGGGAGGTGGCCAGCGGCCAGTGGACGCCGGTGGCCGGGCCGGTCGATCTGGCGGACGGCGCAGTGTTGGCGCTTACGTTGGAGGATGATCGGATGCTGGCCGGTTGCACTTCTGGACTCTTCGAGGGGACCCGGGCCGCGAACGGCGCGTGGAACTGGGCGCGCTTTTCGGCCGGACTCCCCATCGGCGCGCGGGTTACTCGCATCCTTCCCATCGGGCCGGTCGTGTTGGCCAGCACCGCCACCCACGGCCTGTGGCGCTGGGACGGCGCCCAATGGCGCGAGACGGCGGCCAGCGCACGACTGGCCGGCAGAGTCGTGGCATCGGGGCTGGTCGCGGGCACGGCGTTTGGCCCCTTCAATCTGGATCCGGGGACGCGACGGGTGCATCTGTTCTGGCAGCCGGTCGCGGCCAGCGTAGAACTGACCGCCGAGTTGCCAGTGCGCGTTTTCGAGGTTGGCCTTGAGGTGAAGGAGAGCCTGCCGGTGCACGGTCGATATGAGCTGCCGGCGGGCACCGTGGTGGTCAGCGTGGAGAATGGCCGGGCCGTGCCGGCGGCATACAGCCTGCACGTCGCCTGACACCGATCAGGCGCGGCATACGGCCCCGGTTCACGCTTGCTGAGAAGGAGGCGTCTATGCGATCTCGACTGGTTGCCATTGCGATCTCGACCGCTTTCTGTTTGCTGGTGGGGCTGTGGCTGGCGGTGACCCCGCCGGCCCTGGCAGGTGGCTGCGCACACACCTATCGCGTGATGTGGGGAGACACCCTTTCCGGCATCGCGGCGCGCTTCGGCGCCACGGTGCCTGATCTGGCGCGCCTCAACGGCATCCGCGACCCGGACCGGATCTACGCGGGCCAAACGCTCTGCCTGCCTGATGGTCAGACGCCGGCCGTTCCATCGCCCGCGGGAGCACCGGCCTCGACCTCACCGGTCCCGGCTGTAGGATCTCCGGCCGCGGTGGCGCCGGCGCCGGCCGCCCCTCAACCCAAGATCGTCTTGGAGGCCAGCTACGTCTTCACCCCTATCGGCGATGAGACCAAATCCCGGTTGGCGCAAGCGCGACGGCTGGGCAAGCGGGTGGTCTATCCGCTGGCCGGTCCGGGGGCGCTGCAGCGGGTCACAGATACGCGCGGGTTGCTTGCGCTGGTCAGCGATGCAGACCTGCCACGGCTCTGGCTGGCCCGCACCGAGGCAGGCTACACGCTGGTCTCTCTGGGTCCGGGCGAGCCGTTGGCCGCGGTGCGCATCTCCGACACCCAGACCACCACGCCGTTCGTGGCGGTGCCCGACCCGCTCGATTGCCCGACCGCCACAGTCGCGACGGCCGGTGATCCTGACCCGAACCTGCGGCTGGACGATCTGACCCTCTGGGTGGAGAGCGCCGATGGCATCCGTTACCCATTCCCGGTGGCTGCCATCGCCCATGCCGAGAACATGGACCAGATCGGGCGCTGTTTTGCCGACGACGCCTACCTGGCGCTCCTGCCGCCTCTCCCGGCCGAGCCTGACGCGTACCGCGCCATCCTCGTCGCGACCCAGGATGACTTCCCTGCACCGGGATCGGGAACCGCTGCGAACTGCGAACTGTGGCGGACCGGCGGGTGGTTCTTCCGGTTGTGGTACGGGCTGCAGGGGTGCGCGCCGTGACCCGGCCGTGGCATTCTTATGGTGTGACCTCTCGGCCTGACGTAGCAGCGCGATCAGCGTAGAGTTCGGCCACCAATTCGTCGAGATCGGCTCGATCGGCCCAGCCGTCGAAGGCGCGCATGATTGGATGGACGCCGCCGCTGTGCTTAGGGACATCGCGGTTGGTCGCGGTCATATCGAGCGTTTCCAACCGACGCAAGTCCTCGACGCTAACCAGCGCGGCCATCGGCCTGCCGCGACGCAGCACGACGATCCGCTCGCGGCCATAGGCGACCCGGCCGACAAGCTCTGAAAGCCGCGCTTTGACGTGAGCGGCTCTGCCGAGCTCGTCGAACGATACGATCATCGCGCACCTCCCTGGTTGGTCATCATGACCAGGAGTATAGCATGGTGGCCTACACCGGTCAAGCGGAAAACAGGGAGACACCCATGCCCATCCTATCCGATGCCCACGCGCTGGTGATCGGCATCGCCAACTACCAGCACATCAACCGCCTGCCGCCGACCGTGCTCAAGGACGCCCAGGCCATCAACGACCTGTTGATTGCCCCGCAGCACTGCGGCTACCCGCCGGACAATGTGCAGTTGCTGCTGGACGGTGAGGCCACCGCCGGCCGCATCCGCGCCGCCCTCAAGACCATTGCCGAATCTACGAATCCCGAATCTACCGCTTTCCTCTACGTCTCCAGCCACGGCGGCCGGGTGGAGTCCGGCCCTCATGCCGGGGAGTACCTGCTGCCGGTGGACACGATTTACACCTCGGGTGAGTCGATTGCCCAAACGGCCATCTCGGGCGCGGAGTTCACTGCCGCGTTGCAAGCCATCCCCGCGCGCAAGGTCCTGGTGGTCTTCGACTGCTGCCACGCAGGCGGCATCGGCCAGCCCAAGGACGCGACCGTGCCGGCGATCAAGGCTGGCCTGCCCGAGAGCTACTACGACGCGCTGGCGGCCGGCCGCGGTCGGGCGATCCTGGCCTCGTCGCGCAGCACGGAGTCCTCGTGGGTGTTGCCCGGTGACACGAACAGCCTGTTCACCCAGCACCTGCTGGCCGGCCTGCGCGGGGGCATCGCCAGCGACGACGGCCTGATCCGCATCTTCGACCTGTTCGAGTACCTCCAGCCCCGGGTCACCGGTGATCAGCCCAATCAGCATCCGGTTTTCAAGGCCGAGCTGGAGGAGAACTTCCCGGTGGCCCTCTACCTGGGCGGCCAGAAGGGGGTCGTGGTCAAAGATGAACAAGGTTTTCGATACGACGCCTATATCAGCTTCGTGGACCGCGAACCCGATGCGACCTGGGTGTGGGACGTGTTGGCCCCGCGGCTGGAGGAGGCCGGTTTGCGCGTGGCGGTCTCGGGGGACGTTGAGGAACCGGGCGTGGCGCGGGTGGTGAACGTGGAACGGGGCATCCGGCAGGCCAAACGCACGGTGATCGTGCTGTCGGACGCGTACCTGGCCGACCACATGGCCGACTTCGAGAACGTGCTGGCGCAGACCATGGGCATTCAAGAAGGGGCGTATCGCCTGCTACCGGTGCAGATCGCGCCGCTCGATGAGAGCCAGCTCCCGGTGCGGCTCAGCATGTTGACCACGCTGAACCTTTCGGCGTTGCTCAAGGCAGGCCTGATCCATCCGCGCCGGGCCGAGCGGGAGTTCGCGCGGCTGGTGCAAGCGCTGCAAGGGCCGTTGCCGCGGCGGTAGAGGTGAAAGCCGGTCGAGACCTACTGGCCGGCGACCTCAGAGTTGATGACCGAATGTCAAGGTCGTTACTTGCAAATTGAACTTTGTCGGTTGTAATGTGTGCAGAATGCGGTATATTCAACTAGCATTTTGCACACAGATGGTGACAGCATGCAATCCGATACCTTCGACAAACTCTATCAGATCGCCGAAGCACAGGCCGGCTACTTTACTACGGCACAGGCCGGCGCCGTCGGCGTGGATCGTAATCGGCTGGCGCATTATGCCGCGGCCGGTCACCTGGAGCGGGTGCGACATGGCGTCTATCGCCTGGCATCCTTCCCCCGCTCGCCCCATGAAGACCTGTTCATTGTCTGGCTGGCCACTGGCCCGGATGCGGTGATCTCCCACGACAGCGCCCTGACGATCTATGACCTATCTGACGTTCTGCCAGCCGCGATCCACGTCACCGTGCCGCGCACGGCCTCGCGCCGGCGGCCGGGTCTCAGGCTGCACACGAACCGGATCGCGCCGGAGGAGATCACCCATTACGACGGCCTGCCGGTCACGACCGTGCCGCGCACCATCGCCGATGTCGCGGCCGCGGGCCTTTCTAGCGAATTGGTGATCCAGGCTGTACAGGAAGCCATCGTCAACGGCCTGGCGACGCCCGATGAGTTGCTGGCCGCCGGGCGAACCACACGCGTGCGCCGGCTGCTGCAGGGGGCATTGGAAGAGCTTGGACTACAATGACATATCAAACTGCCGTTGCCTTCCGTCGCGCGCTGGAGGATCGCCTGCGACGCCAGAGCCTCCAAACCGGCATGGCGCTGACCAGGCTGCGCAAGTTGGTGGCCTTCGACCGTTTCCTGGCGCGCTTGGTTCAGGCCCAGCCGGACGCCTGGATGTTGAAAGGCGGCCTGGTGCTCCAGTTGCGGCTGGGAGACCGCGCCCGCATGACCAAGGACATTGACGTGCTGCTGACCTTGCCCCACCCGGAGGTGCAGCGGGCACTGGTGAGCGCCAGCCGACTCGATTTGAGCGACTGGTTCACTTTTACTTTGCGGGCGGCGACTGCGGCCCTTCCTGGGCCAGGACAAGGCGGGCTTCGCTTCTTTGTCACTGCATAGGTGGCCGGGCGCGTCTTTGAGAGCTTCCATGTAGATATTGGCAGTGGCGATCTCGTCATCGAGCCGGCCGAGAGCCTGACCATGCCGCCCTTGCTGGCCTTCGCCGGCATTCCACCGGCGACCATTCCATGCTACCCACTCAGCCAACATCTGGCCGAGAAGGTACATGCCTACGTTCGCCCCAGGGCCAGCGGCGCAAGCACGTGAGTGAAGGATCTGGTGGACATCGTCCTGATTGCTGAGGGTATGATCAATGTTATTAAGATAAGGGAACTAGCCCAGACCTGACAGGTTGTCGGGGTCACTTTTCAGCATACATCCACATCTGATGAGACCGAATCCGGCTTGAAACGCTACTTCGGGAAACCTGTCAGGTCTTAACTTAATGACATTGAGGGTATGATAGTCAGCGGGCCGGCGCTGCTCGCGGCCCTTCGGGCTA
>MNXL01000091.1 GCA_001871755.1 Anaerolineae bacterium CG2_30_64_16 | reverse complement strand
CGCCCGCGTCGGCCAGCGCGCGGTGACCGTGCCCTCGCCGCTGCCGACGTAGATGCGTCCCTCGTCCACCGCGGGCGCGCCGGGGGAGGCGAGCGGGAGGCGCCACCTCACCCCCAACCCCTCTCCTGCGAGGAGAGGGGAGCAGGAGTACCGCGGCGCGGGCGCCGAGTGGCTGTGACTAGATAGACGTCCCGCGGCTGACGTCGAGCGCGGCCAGGCGCCAGCGCCACGCGACCGCCGACATGGGTTTGCCAGGCGGGCTCGGGCCGGTCGCCCGCGTCGGCCAGCGCGCGGTGACCGTGCCCTCGCCGCTGCCGACGTAGATGCGTCCCTCGTCCACCGCGGGCGCGCCGGGGGAGGCGAGCGGGAGGCGCCACCTCACCCCCAACCCCTCTCCTGCGAGGAGAGGGGCGGTTGAGAGTGCCAGCAAGTCACCCTCGCGGCGCGCCGCATAGATGCGCTCACCGTGCGCCGCTAATCCGGCGCGCAGCGCCCCATCGTCAGCCCAACGCCACCGCGCCGATGGCCGCGGCCGTCAGCATCAGCGAACCGGTCGCGGGCGCCAGCCTGACGACCTCGGCCGAGGTGCGCGGGACAGCCACCGCGTTCGAGAACCAGGTGACGGTCCAGGTGCTGGACGCCCGGGGCAACGTGTTGGGCCAGCAACAGGCGCTGGTACAGGCAGCTGTCGGCCAGGCCGGCCCGTTCCAGGTGGTCGTGCCCTTCCCGCAGGTCACGGTCAGCCAGGAGGGCACGGTGCGGGCATCCGTGGTCAACCCGAAGGATGGCAGCGGGGCAGCCGAGGCGTCGGTCAAGGTGCGCCTGGTGGGCGCCCAGGCCCTGCCCACCCCCCAGCCGACCGCCACACCGACCCCCGTCCCCGCGGTCGGCGCGTTGGTGGAAATCACCGAGCCGGCGCCCAACGCCCTCCTGAAGGATGTCGTGGTCGTGAAAGGCCGCGCCCGTGCCTTCGAGAATGCGTTGACCGTACAGGTACGCGAGCTGGGCGGCACGGTGCTGGGTCAGGCGCAGGTGGTCTTCCGGGCCGAGCCGGGCGAGATCGGCGAGTGGGAAGCGCGAGTGGACTTCGATGACCCCGCGACCGCGCGGCCCGGGCAAGTGTACGCGTTCGCCATCAGCCCGAAGGATGGCAGCATCGCGGCCGACGCTGGGGTACCCGTGCGGCTGGCGGGACGAAGATAGGGTAGCGTTGTGCGACGAAATGCTGCCGCGTCACAGGCTCGGCCTGAACTTCGGCAGAGGACGCAGGCGCACCGATGCCTTTGCCGTGCTGTTTCTGCTCGCCAACATCGTTCTGACGGTGACGGACCAGTTTGGCGTGCTCGACTTGATCACCCTAATCCTCGATGGAGTGATTCTAGCGCTGGTGATCGCGACCTGGGTCAGAAGCCGCCGGCCGGGAGATGCTGATCGAAAAACGTGACGATCCGCCGCCGATACTCCGCCGGGTACAGTTGATCCACCGTGCGATGGCCGGCTTCCGGCGCCCGCCACACCTCCGCGGTCGGCCCGGCCGCAGCGACCAACGCCTCGAAATCGCGGGGTGGGACGTACGGGTCGCGGTCACCGTGGATGAAGAGGATCGGCCGCGGCGCGATCTGACCCACCCAACGCAACGGCTCGTAGCGGAACTGGTTGGCCCCCACACGCAGTGACGTGAAGGTCAGCGCCAGCCGGGCCAGGATCACGCCCAGGGGAGAGGGGATCCCGCGCTCCTGAGCCCACACTGCCAGCGACGTCTTCAGCCGGGCCGGCCCGCCATCCGAGATCACCGCGGCCACGTGCGGGCAGAGTGGCGCGGTGAGCATGGCGACGATCCCGCCCATCGAAAAACCCAGCAGGCCGATGCGCTCGATCCCCTGGCTGCGCACGAAATCCACTGCGCCCAGCGCGTCCCGGCGCTCCAGGTAACCGATGGTGCTGACCCGGCCGGCGCTGCGACCGTGGGCGCGGAAGTCGAACATCAGCACGTTGAACCCGGCCGCGTGGAGGGCCGGGACATACTGGACGTCCGGGTCCATGCTGCCGCCCTGGCCGTGGAGCAGGATGACTGCCCGTTTGGAGTCGGCCGCGGGAATCCACCAGCCGCGCAGGGTCAGGCCGTCGCGAGCCGGGAAGATCACATCTGCGAAATCCAACCCGTACTCGGCCGGGCTGCGCGTCTCATCGGGCTTGTGCCGGCGGGTCAGCATCGACGAGAGGGCCATGCCGGCGCCCAACAGCGCGAGCAAGGTGAAGAGGATCAGCCAGGCGGCCTTGCGCATCGATTGTCTCCTGCGCGCATCACATGTCGCTCGACTTTGGGGACGAATATTCGAGTTATCCCCATCCTACTGCCCCATCTGCTCTGTCACCCACGCGGCCATGTCCGGGTCGTCGACGATCTCCGGGCCGAGGGTCCACGGCTGCCAGGTCTGCGATTCTAACGTCCCGTCAGGGCTGAAGACCAGCGCCGCCTCGCCCAACAGCCGGCCGGCGTGGCCAGGGCTGGCTGTATCCACGTGGTAGATCGGCGTGCCGGTCACTGCGCTAACGATGGGGGCAGCCTGTGCGCCCGGACCGCCGCTGATGATGGCCGCGATCCCCGGCACGGTGTCGGCGATGCGCTGATCGACGTCTGGGCCGGCGTGCGAGAGCAGGATGATCACGTCGGCTTGCCCGCTGGCCTCGGCCACGACCGCCTGGGCCGCCGCCAGCGGGTCCTGGACGACGATGGTGGCGACGCTCTCGGCAGCGCTTTCAGCGGCGCTCAGCCCGATGATCGCCACGCGGTAGCCGGCGAACTCGCGCACGATGTATGGGGTTGCTACCGGCTTGCCCGTGGTTTTTTCGATGGCGTTGGCCGAGAGGAAGGCGAACTGGGCCTCGGCCATGCGCGTCCGTAACACTTGCGGCCCCAACGCCAGGTCCTTCGGCCCCAGCGCCATGGCGTCGTAACCGAGCCGGTTCATCAGCTCGACGCTGGTGCGCCCCTGGGTTTTGCGCGCCGGATCCTGGTCCCCGACCAGGCTATCCCCCGCGTCCAGCAGCAGGATGTTCGGGTTGGCTGACCGCGCTTCTGCGATCTTGGTGGCCCGCCGGGCCACGCCGCCGACGGCCGGTCGTCAGCCGCAGGGCCAGAGATAGCCCCAGGTGTCATTGGTGTGGAGCAGGGTCAGGGTGAGCGGTTCCGCGGGGGTGGGGCGCGGGGCCGGCGCGGCGGTCGGTGGGAGCGGCCGGTCAGGGGTGCTCGCCGGCATACAGGCTGAAGCCACGGCCAGCAGCGTCAATGCCAGGAACAGCCCGCGCCACGCGCGGGCCAGTGAGCCCAGGAAAGGCGAAAGAACTCGGCGCATGTGAACTCCGTTCTGGGCACATCCGATCACAACCTATGCAAAAGCCACGACCGGCACCTGTATAGCGTGCTGTGGTTGAACCGCCTGCTCGTAAATCGTCCTGAATCGCCGTTCGATCTCCAGCAGGGTTGTTCCGGCGTAGTAGCGTTCACCACAGTGGAGACAGACTTCACAGGGCACATCGCGTACGATCAGCTAATCGCCGTGGCGTCTGTATACATATTCCACAGAACGTTCGTCGAACTCGCGATGTCCACAGATATAGCAGCGCGTTTCACTCATGATCACCTCCGCCGGGTCCACGGATCTATGAATTTGGGTGGCTTTGGGACGTAGATCGTGATGATCAACACCGAGTCATGCCGCCAGCCGCAGACAACACGAATGGGCCTTTCGTTCACAAAACCCACGAGCGCGTTGTTGCACCATGAACACACGGCTATCCGCATCATACATCAGTCTACCGAACTCTACAAGTTGCCTCCATCGGGAAGCTGAGTATAATGGGGCCTGACCGGTGAAGCTTTCGTTCACTGGGGATCAATCTTGGAGGCACCCTTTTTGCTACCTGTCTTCTACGGGCTCCTGGTTTTCTGGTTGAGCCTTTACGGTTTTCAGTCCTTTGTGTTGACCTACCTGTATTTCCGCCATCGCTCCGAACGCGCCCAGGACGCGGCCGTGGCCGCGGAGAGCTGGCCGCAGGTCGCGGTGCAACTGCCGGTGTTCAACGAACGATACGTCGTCGCACGTTTGATCGATGCCGCGGCCGCGCTGGACTATCCGGCCGACCGCCTGGAGATCCAGGTGTTGGACGATTCCACCGACGACACCACCGGGTTGGCCGAGGCGCGGGCGGCCTTCCATCGGGCCAGGGGGGTGAACGTCCAGGTGCTCCATCGGCCTGTGCGGGAGGGGTTCAAGGCCGGCGCGCTGGCCTGGGGGCTGACCCAGACCGCCGCCGAGTATCTGGCCGTGTTCGACGCCGACTTCCGGCCGCACCCCGATTTTTTGCGCCGGACGATCCCCTCGTTGGTGGCGAATTCGGACGCCGGCATGGTCCAGACCCGCTGGTCGCACCTGAACGAGGTCTACTCCCCCTTGACCCGCGCTCAGTCGTTGGCGCTGGATGGGCATTTCGTGGTCGAACAGACCGGCCGGAACCGCGCCGGCTTGCTGATCAACTTCAACGGTTCGGGTGGCGTCTGGCGGCGGTCCTGCATCGAGAGCGCGGGCGGCTGGCAGGCTGACACCCTGACCGAGGACATGGACCTGAGCTACCGGGCGCAACTGGCGGGCTGGCGCAGCCTCTACCTGCCGGACGTGGACGCGCCGGCCGAGCTGCCGCCCCAGATGGAGGCGTTCAAGCGCCAGCAGGCGCGTTGGGCGCAGGGGTCGGTGCAGTGTCTGCGCAAGCTCAGCGGGCCGATCTTGCGCAGCCAGTTGACTGGCATCCAGAAGCTGATGGCGCTGGTCCACATCAGCAGCTACCTGACCCACCCGCTGATGATTCTGCTGCTGCTGGCCTCGTTGCCGTTGCTGCTGCAACCAGGTTCGGCGCAAGCCCCATTCGTTGGCTTGGGGCTGGCCAGCCTGGGGCCGCCGTTGCTCTTCGTCGTGGCGCAGAGCGTGCTCTATCCCGATTGGCGGAAACGGGTGCTCTATGTCCCGATGCTGGCCGTGGTGGGCGTGGGGATCACCTGGAGCACCAGCCGCGCGGTGTGGCAGGGGCTGCGCCATTGGGGGGGCACATTCCGCCGCACGCCCAAGTTTCGCCTGGAAGGCAAGCAAGGTCAGTGGTCGGGCAGCATCTATCGGTTGCTGCCCGACCGGGCCGTGTGGGGCGAGCTGGCCTTGCTGCTCTACGCGGCGCTGGCGGTCTGGGTTGCCTGGGGACACGGCAATTTCGGCGCGATCCCGTTCTTGATGCTCTACGTGTGTGGTTTCGCGCTCGTGGCGGGCAGCAGCCTGCTGCAGGGCCGCGCAAGTGTATCCTAACCCAGCCAAGCCGGAACCAAAAAAGGCGCCAACCCTGCTCACCGAATTCTTGCATAAAAAGCAAGGATCTCACGGGTTAGGCCCTCTCAATAATCCGGGGGCTGTGGCCGGCCACAGCATACCCCAAAAAACTGAGAAGATATGTACAAGTGTACGATGAGGAGCTTATGATGCGCAAACTGACCGTTTTGCTGGTCCTGTTTCTTCTGTTCGGTTTCACCGGCGCAGGCGGCGCGCTGGCGGACCCACCGATGGTGCGGGCAGTGCTTTTTTGGGCAGAAGGCTGCCCGAGCTGCCATGCGGTATTGACTGAAACGCTGCCCACCTTGCAGGCGCGCTATGGGGATCAGCTTGACGTCCACTTGATCGAGGTGTCCGAGACGCTGAACTACGACTATTTCCGCCAGGTCGAGGATTTGTACAAGGCGCCGCCGCAGCGCCGCGGCGTACCCGCGCTTTTCATCGCGGACCAGTTGCTGGTCGGCGCGGACGAGATCCCGGCCCGACTGCCTGCGCTGATCGAGAGATACCTGGCGGCCGGCGGTGTGGGTTATCCGAACCTGCCCGACCTGGCCGCGCATCTACCTGCGGCCGCGGCAAGCGACGCTTGCACGGCGGAGTCCCCCTGTGCCGACCCGGCGCCCGGGGCGCAGACACCGGATCGGGACGCACTCTCGCCTCTCAGTGGCAGCGCGGCCGGCGAGAGTAAACCCGCGAGCGGGTTTCTCCTGGCGCAGGCCGTGATGGGAATCCTGGTAGTCACCCTGCTATACGCTTTGGTCGCGGCCGCGCTGGGCGTGCTGGGTCGCGCCGTGCCGGCCGGTCCGACCTGGCTGGGGATGCTGATCCCAATCCTTTCGATTGTCGGGTTGGGGGTGGCGGTTTATCTGACCTACGTGGAGACACAGAACGTGGCTGCGGTGTGTGGACCGGTGGGGGACTGCAACGCGGTCCAGGCCAGTCCTTTCGCCAGGTTGTTCGGTTTCCTGCCGGTCGGCCTGCTTGGCGCCATCGGCTACGTGGCGATCATGATCGCATGGGCGGTGGAGCGTTTTGGGCGGAAGCTGGCCCCCGCGGCTGTGCAAGGACTGGCCGATCTGACCCCGCTGGCGCTACTGGGCATGGCGTTGTTCGGCAGCCTGTTTTCGATTTATCTCACCTATCTCGAGCTCTTTGTGATCCTGGCGGTCTGCATTTGGTGCCTGACGTCGGCCCTGATCATGGCGACGCTGTTGGCGCTCTCCGTCGGACCGGCGTTGGCTGCGTTGGGAGAAGGGGATGCGTCCCAGGAGGACCTGGGGCTGGATTGATTCTTACTGAACAAAACCCCGAATCGTGCTTCAATGGGAGGGCGCAGGCGTCCGATGGCGCCTGGCGCTGTGACGAGTTTACCCGTGCCTTCAGTTACCAAAGGAGATAACGAACCATGTTGAGCAAACCGGTACAAGACATCCTGAACGATCAGATCAAACACGAATTCTACTCCGCCTACTTCTATCTCTCCATGGCTGCCCATTGTGAAACCGAAAACCTGGCGGGCTGTGCGCGTTGGTTGCGGCTGCAGGCTCAGGAAGAGCAATCGCACGCCCTAAAGCTCTTCGACTACATCAACGAGCGCGGTGGGCAGGTGACCCTCCAGGCCATCGCCCAACCCCCGGCGGAATTCACCTCGGTCCTGGACCTGTTCCAGCAGGTGTTGGAGCACGAGAAGAAGGTCACCGGGCTGATCAATCGCTGCTACGAGACCGCGCTGAAGGACAACGACTATCCGACCTCGA
Source organism: Anaerolineae bacterium CG2_30_64_16 (assembly GCA_001871755.1). Lineage (GTDB taxonomy): Bacteria > Chloroflexota > Anaerolineae > CG2-30-64-16 > CG2-30-64-16 > CG2-30-64-16. The sequence continues at coordinate 2,494 of MNXL01000091.1, read as the reverse complement.
TCATGCTCCAGTGGTTCATCGAGGAGCAGGTGGAGGAAGAGAAGAACGCCACCGCGATCGTCGAGCAGATCAAGATGGTGGGCGCCAGCGGCGCCGCGTTGTACATGCTGGACCACCAATTGGGCGCCCGCGCCGGGTGAGCCGTAGGCCGCGACGGCTCTCGGACCCTGGCCCCACGAGGCGTTGAACGTTGGCGCGTGCCAGTGTTCAACGCTTAACGTCTGATTCCCCGCGGCTATTTCCTGGCAAAACGCAACATCGAACTCAGCACCTCCGGGGCTGTGCCCCGAAACACCGGGAGGATACACCCAGACGCCGAGGAGGCAGCCGTGTCCGACAAATCCGTTGTTGTCATCATCGGCGCAGGGCTGGCCGGCCTGGCCGCTGGTGTCTACGCGCAGATGAACGGGTACCGTTCGCACATCTTCGAGCATCACAGCCGGCCGGGCGGGGTGGCCGCAGCCTGGCGCCGCGGGGACTACCTGATCGACGGCGGCATCCACTTTTTGATGGGTCACCGGCCGGGCCAACCGCTGTACGACTTGTACAAAGAGCTCGGCGCGATGGATGGTGGCCGCTTCCTGGACATGCCGGACTATGGCCGCTACTTCGACGAGGTCAGCGGCCGTAGCATTACGATCACGGCGGACCTGGATCAGTTGGCCGCTAACTTGCGGGCGATCTCTCCGGCCGACGGCCGGCTGATCGACGAGCTGATCGCGGGCGTGCGCGCGATGCAGGGAGCCGGCACGTTTGACATGAGTATGGGTGAGCCGCCCGAGCTGGCATCCAGATGGGGGTCTGTCCGGTTGCTCTGGCGCATGCGCCGGGTGCTGCGGTACTTCACCGGCCGGTACGCGCGGCCGGTCTCGGACTACGCCCAGAGGTTTCAGGATCCCTGGCTGCGCCGGCTCGTTGCGAACCTCTTTTTGCCCGAAGTACCATACTGGTTCGTCCTGATGCTGCTGGCGCTGCTTGCAGAAAGACAGATGGGGCTGCTCGAGGAAGGGTGCCCGGGCTTCGTGCATCCTATCGAGCGCCGCTATCGCGAGTTGGGCGGCCAGGTGACGTACAATGCGACTGTGGAGGAGATCCTGGTCGAGGATGGCCGCGCGGCCGGCGTGCGCCTGGCCGATGGCACGCAACATCGCGCTGAAGCGGTGATCTCTGCGGCGGACGGGCACACGACGATCTTCAAGATGCTAGGGGGGCGCTACGCAGACGAGCCGACCCGGGCGCGTTATCGCGACTGGCAGTTGATCAAGCCGACCTTCATGGTGAGCTACGGCGTGGCCCGTGCCTTCGACCGCGAGCCGCACGTCTCCATGTTCTCCCTGGCCAGGCCGCTGAAAGTGGGCGCGCACGTGGTCGATATGCTCGTCCTGCGCGTGTTCAACTACAGCGCACACTTCGCGCCGGCCGGCAAGACGGTCATCCAGGCCTCTTTCGACACGGACTGGGACTATTGGCACGCGCTGCACGCGGATCGCCCGGCCTACGAAGCGGAGAAGGCGCGCCTCGCCGCGGAAGTGCTGGAACGGCTGGAGGCGCACTATCCCGGCCTCTCGACGCAGGTGGAGGTGACCGACGTCGCAACGCCGTACACGACCTGGCGCTACACGCTCAACTGTCGCGGCGCCTACATGGGCTGGCTGCCGACGAGCAAGCAATTGATGACCTCATTACCGCGCACGTTGCCCGGCCTGGCCGATTTCTACATGGCCGGCCAGTGGGTGGTCCCTGGTGGCGGCGTCCCCATCAGCCTGCTCTCGGGCCGCGACGCAGTGCGTATCCTGTGCAAACGGGACGGCAAACCGTTTGTGGCCCGCTGATTCGCCAACTCGCCAACTCGCTGATTCGCTGATTCCCATGGAGTACACTCATGACAGATTCCCGCCAGAACCCCTTCGGCGCCCGGACCCTGCTCGCCGGGCGCCCCGAACCGACCTGCTACTACCGGCTGAGCGCCCTGGAGGAGGCCGGCGTCGGTCATGTGGCGCGCCTGCCGTTCTCGATCAAACTGCTGCTGGAGGCGCTCCTGCGCCAGATCGATGGGTTCCAGGTCACCGAGCAGGACGTGGTCCGGCTGGCCAATTGGGACGCCAAAAACGTGGCCGCCGTGGAGTTGCCGTTCAAACCGGGCCGGGTAATCTTGCAGGACTTCTCCGGCGTGCCGGCCGTGGTCGATCTGGCGGCGATGCGCTCGGCGATGGCCCGGCTGGGCGGCGACCCGCGCCGCGTCAACCCGCAGATCCCGGTGGACCTGGTGATCGACCACTCGGTGCAAATCGACCGGTTTGGCTCCCATTTTGCGCTCTTCTACAACGCCGAGCGCGAATTCGAGCGCAACCGCGAGCGCTACGAGTTTCTCAAGTGGGGTCAAGGGGCGCTGGACAACTTCCGCGTAGTCCCGCCGGCCACCGGCATCGTGCACCAGGTCAACCTGGAATACCTGGCGAGTATAGTGCGCGTGTCTCCGTTGCCGGAAAAGTCG
>MNXL01000359.1 GCA_001871755.1 Anaerolineae bacterium CG2_30_64_16 | reverse complement strand
GACAGTTTCTCATGCCGCGCGCGGCGCCACGGTGGATGAAAACGCTCGTAGTGACGACTTTAGTCGTCCTGTGGCAGACGAACGACTGAAGTCGTTACTACGAACCCACCCGGCGGCGATTTTCAGGACAGGCCAGCCATCCGCCAACTGCTGCCCTGGGGTGTGTCCTCGACGATCACGCCCAACGCCTTCAACTCGTCGCGGATCTTGTCCGCCAACGCCCACTGTTTGGCTTTGCGCAACTCCAACCGCACGGTCAATAGCAGTTCCACAAAGGGCGCGATCGATTGCCCCGCCGCTTGTGGAACCACCAACCGCAGCCCCAACACATCGATCAGGGAACGAAAACTGGCCTGGGCCGCGGCGAAGGGTGGGTCACCCACACCCGCATCGCGGGCCGTGTTGATGGCGCGCACCAGATCAAAAAGCGCGGCCAACGCGCCGGCCGTGTTGAAGTCGTCGTCCATGGCCGCTTCAAAAGCGACGTGGGACTGCCGCACCTGCTCGGCCAGAGCTTCCACGGCCGGGCCCGTTGTCACCGGGCCGGTCGGGGGGCGCAACGCCGTTCGCAGGCGCTCCAGCGCCCGTTCGCCGTTGACCACGACGTCCTCGTTGAAGGCCAGCGGCTTGCGATACTGGCTGCCCGCCACGATCAACCGGAACACGTCAGCGTCGTGCGCGGCCAGGAACTCATCGATGGTCACCAGGTTGCCCAGGCTCTTGGACATCTTCTCGCCTTTGAGCTGGAGCATGCCGTTGTGCATCCAGTAGCGCGCAAACGGCTTACCGGTGAAACATTCGGTCTGAGCGATCTCGTTCTCGTGGTGCGGAAATACCAGGTCATTCCCCCCGCCGTGGATGTCGATCTGTTCGCCCAGGTAATGCCAGCTCATCGCCGAGCATTCAATGTGCCAACCCGGCCGGCCATTGCCCCAGGGGCTGTCCCAGCTCGGCTCGCCCGGCTTGGCCGCCTTCCAGAGCGCAAAGTCCCCTTCCTCCAGCTTCTCCTCACGGCTGGCGACCCGCGTGCCGGTAACCGCCTCCTCCAGTTTGCGGCGCGAGAGCTTGCCGTAATCGGGGTCCGTGCGCACCCGGAAATAGACATCCCCGCTGGCGGTGATGTAGGCGTGATCGCTTTCCACCAGCCCCGCGACCATGCGGACGATCTCCGGGATGGTCTGCGACACGCGCGGGAACACGGTCGGCTGCAGCACGTTCAACCGGGCCAACTGGTCCTTGTACTGCCCGGCATACCGATGGGCGATCTCGGCGGGGTCTTCGCCGATCTGGGCAGCGCGGGCGATGATCTTGTCGTCCACGTCGGTGAAGTTCATCACGTGGCGCACCTGATACCCTTTGTATTCCAGGTATCGGCGCACGAAATCGAACACGATGGCGGACATCGCGTGGCCCACGTGCGCCTCGTCATACACGGTCGGGCCACAGACGTACATGCGCACCTTGCCCGGCTCGATGGTGGTGAATGGTTCCTTCTCGTGCGTCAGGGTATTATAGACTGCCAAAGCCATGATAAACTACCTCTGCGAGTCAGCGAATGAGTGAATTGGCGAATCACCCGCCGCGCCCCACCACTTGTGCGGCGTGCACGATCAAGGACACGGCGACCTCCGGCGGGGCCTGCCCCGTGTTGATCACCAGGTGATAGTGCAAGGGGTCCAGCCAGTTGATGTTGTGATACCGCGCCAGGTAGTCGTTGCGCGCCGCATCACTCGCCCGCACCTTGCGCCGGGCGGCTGCGACCGAAAGGCCTTCCCGCTCCGCCACGCGCGCGACGCGGGTTTCCAGCGGCGCCATGACCTTGATGTGGCAGGCGCCCTGGTAGTCGTGCAGCCACACCTGGCCACCCTGTCCCAGAACCAGGACGTCACCCTGGCTGGCGACATCTTTGATCACCAGACCGATCGTCTGCACGGCCTCTTCCAGGTTGATGCTGGACGGGGGCATCAGTGGCGTGAAAACACCGCCCAGCGGGCTTGCGGGCGCCAGCCTACCGGAGGCGCCGGCCGGCGCCCCCAGCAGCGAATCGAGGATCTCCCCGGCCAGACTGCGCCGGCCTTCATACATCAGCTTTTGCAACAGTTCGGCCGGCACCCCGGCCGCCAGCGCCGCGCTGCGAGTGTATTCACGGTCTACCAGCAGCAATCCCAGCGCGGCCGCCACGCGCGCCGCGATGACGTCGCCCTCACTACCCAGTTGACGCGAAAGCGTGATAAGCATGACCCAGCCTCAGCGATTCGGTGTCGCGAAAATCATGCGCCCGGCGTTGGTCTGCAGCACCTTGGTCACCGTCACCTCAATGTCGCTGTCCATGTAGCGCCGGCCGTTCTCGATCACGACCATCGTGCCGTCATCCAGATAGCCGATCCCCTGACCGACCTCTTTGCCCTCCTGGATCACCCGGATGGCCATCGCCTCACCGGGCAACACCACCGATTTAACGGCATTGCTCAGCTCGTTGACATTGAGGACCTTGACCCCCTGCAATCCGGCCACACGGTTCAGGTTGTAGTCGTTGGTCACGATGGGGCATTTCAACTGACGAGCCAGTTGGACCAACTTGGCATCCACCTGCCGCGTGCCTTCCACATCCATGTCGACGATCCGCACGGGCACGGGGGCCTGCTGTTGCATCTGATTCAGCATTTCCAGGCCACGCCGGCCGCGATTACGGCGCAACGAGTCGGGGGAGTCGGCGATGTATTGGAGTTCTGCCAATACAAACCGCGGGATCAACAAACTCGCGTTAATGAAACCGGTCGCAGCGACATCGGCGATCCGGCCATCGATGATCACGCTGGTATCCAGGAGCAAGACATCTTCCTGCTTGCCGGCCGCGCTGGCGGCCGCTGGTTCACCGTCCGGCGCGATCGTTTCCGAACGCCGTCGAAACAGGGCAAAGATGTCTCGCTGACGCAAGACCATCGCCACGATCCCGATGTAGCCGAACAGAATCGCTACCACCGTTGGCAGGATACTGCGAAACGGAGATGGGAGATACGACAAAGGCAGAGCCGCCAACGCGGCGACCACCAGCCCAATCAGCAGGCCGACGGTCCCCGCCAACAACTGGGGGGCCGTGAGCTCGCGAATTGTCCGGCGCAACCACGCCGCAGGTCGGGTAGTCAACCACGGGGACACCAACGCGCCCAACAACCCTCCGACGAGGGCCAGCGTCAGGATGTACCGCAGCGAAACCGCAGTGAGTTCCGAGGTGCCCGCCCAGATTGTGCCTGCTTGCCAGCCAATGAGTCCGAAAACAATAAATCCCAGGATCCGAAAAATGATTTCGGCTGTCATGAGGGCCTACCTCTCTTACCTATAACGTTGCCGAAGTCGGCAATTGGCCGATGCCGGCAATTGGCCGAAGTCGGCAATTGGCTGATGCCGGCAATTGGCCGATGCCGGCAACTTTGGTTGAATGCTGATCTGATCCAAAAACGTGGCACCTCCCAAGACCACCCGTCGCGTTTTCTATACTACCCCGATTCGCGCCAGATGAAGCGCGGATGACAACAACACCATGATACACCAAATCACTGTTCTTGGCAATAGGAACTGCGCGCAACGGCGGCAGGTATCCTCTCAATAATCCGGGGTGGCTGTGGCCGGGTCACCCTGTCACCGGTTCACGTTCGCCAGCCGGCGCTGTCGGGCCACTTCAAACAACAACACAGTCGCCGCCATCGCCGCGTTCAGCGACTCGGTCGCGCCAGCCATCGGAATGGTCACCCGGCCGGTGGCCAACGCGGCCGCTTCGGGACTGAAGCCGCTTGTCTCGCCGCCGATTGCCAGCGCGCACCGGGCGGTCCAATCCACGAGGTCGTAGGCGGTGGCGCCTCGCACGTCGGCCAGCCACAACAGCCGCCCGACCAACTGCTGACCGGCCTCAGCCCAACTTACGCCGGACTGCAACGACAGCCTGAAGTGCGCCCCCATGCCCGCCCGCAACACTTTCGGGCTCCAGGGGTCGACACACCCGCGCACCAGCAACAGTCGTGTGACACCCGCCGCCTCGGCGCTGCGCAGGATCGTCCCCAGATTGCCGGGGTCACGCACCTGATCCAGAACCAAGATGGGGTTCGCATCACCCTCCGGCTCAGCAGCCGGAATAGGCGCAACAGCGATCACGCCTTGAGACGTGCGGGTGTCGCTCAGGGTTCCAAAAACGGCCGGGCTCAGTTCCCAGAGCGGCACGCCCGCGGCCCGGGCCGCGTCTAACAAAGCGATCGTTCGGGTTGCATCGGGTGCGGGCGCGACGAAAAAAATGAGAGCAGGGGCGACCCCCGCTCTCGACACATCTTCGATCAGTCGCACACCCTCAGCCAGGCATTGGCCCGCCTGCTCGCGGCCTCTACGATACAGGAGCGCCCGCGCAGCTTTGACCTTGGGATTGTCCGCGCTGGTGATCATCCACCGCGCTCCCACGCATCATAAGGCCGACTTGGCGACTTCGACCACCCGAGCGAACGCCTGGGGATCGCTCACAGCCAGTTCCGCCAGGATCTTGCGATCCAGCCGGATGTCGGCGACCTTCATCGCATGCACAAAACGGCTGTAGGTGATGCCGTTCAAGCGCGCCCCGGCGTTGATCCGGGCGATCCACAGCCTGCGCATGTCGCGCTTGCGGTTGCGCCGATCGCGCGTCGCATAGAACAGCGACTTGAGCATCGCCTCGTTGGCGCGGCGCCAAAGCAGGCGCCGGGACATGCGTTGCCCTTTGGTGATCTTAAGGATCTTGTTGTGACGACGGCGGAGAACAACCCCGCCTTTGGTCCTTGGCATAACTCTCTCCTAACCCGGACAAGCCGGACCCAACCAGGCAAATGCCATTAGAGAATTCTCGTTTGCCGTGCAAGGATTCAACTGGTTAGGCCCTATCAATGGCGGCTGGCCAAACCCAGCACTTCGTGGTGGCCATTGGGCGCCTGAAGCGCCGCAATTGGCTGATTGGACGGGCGCGTCCCGCGCAGGCTCGCTCAGTCGAGATACGGCGCCAGCCGGGTGATCCGCTTCTCAGCGGCCGGGGCGTCGATGATCTCCACCTGGCGATACTTCACCAGCGTGCGCGGCGCCTTGCGCCGGCGCAAATGGCCCCGTCCCTGGTGCATACACACCAACTTGCCGGTGGCCGTGCGTCGAAAACGCTTGGCGGTGGCCTTGTGAGTCTTGATTTTAGGCACGGTAACTCCTCCCAAGCAGAGCAAAATAAAAACGTAAAACGTAAGACGTAAAACACACCGCGTATCGCCGCTTACGTTTTACGTTTCACGCTTTACGTCTTACGTATCGGCACTCCAGGTATGACCCTATTTCTTGGCGGGATTGGGGCTCAGCAGCATGAACAGGTTGCGCCCCTCCATGGCCGGTTGCACTTCGACCACCGCCGCTTCCCCCACCTTCTCGGCGAATACCACCAGCAGGTCTCGCGCGATCTCAGGATGCGTGATCTCGCGGCCGCGAAAGCGCACAGCCACTTTGACCTTGCTGCCATCTTCCAGGAAGGACAGCGTGGAACGCACCTTGACGTCGATATCATGCTCACCGGTGCGAGGCCGCAGGCGAATCTCCTTGATCTCGATGATCTTCTGCGCCCTGCGCGCCTCCCGTTCCTTCTTCTGGCGCTCGTACTGATACTTACCAAAATCCAGAAGCCGGCAGACCGGCGGCGCCGCGTTGGGCGCCACCTCGACCAGATCCAGATTGCGTTCGTACGCCAGGCGCATGGCTTCCTGCGTCGGCAGGACACCGAGCTGTTCGCCGTTCTCGTCGATGAGACGCACTTCGCGTACCCGGATCATTTGATTGACGCGTGTAGTCTTCGGGGTGCTGATGCTACTTACCTCTCCCTTTCCAGGGGTCCGCCGCGAACCGGGGACCAGGCTGAATCATTGTGACCGGCCCGCCTTGGACCAGAAATGTATCGAAGTCCAACTATAACATAACGGCCAGTCAGTGTCAAAAACCAGGGGTCAGGGGCCGCAAGTCCAGCAGCCTAAATCAACGCTTTCTGCGCCACCGCAGCCCGCGCATCCGCGATGAAGTCGGTGACAGGCACCGTGCCGCGCTGCTCGCCCGTGCGCAGGCGGACGTTGACCGTGCCGGCCTCCGCCTCGCGGTCGCCGATCACCAGCATGTAGGGAATCTTCTGCAACTGCGCGTTGCGGATCTTGGCGTTCATGCGATCGGAACTGTCGTCCACCGCGACCCGCAGACCGCCGGCCCGCACCTGCTCCGCAACCCCATGCGCGGCCGCGTTGTGCCGGTCCGCGATGGGGATCACCATGACCTGCGTCGGGCTGAGCCAGACCGGGAACGCGCCGCCGAAGTGCTCGATCAGCACGCCGAAGAAACGCTCCATGCTGCCCAGCAGCGCCCGGTGGATCACGTATGGCCGATGCTCCTGGCCGTCCTCGCCCACGTACGTCAGATCAAACCGCTCAGGCAGATTGAAGTCGAACTGGATCGTGCTGAGTTGCCATTCGCGCTCCAGCGCATCATACACCTTCAGATCGATCTTGGGGCCGTAGAACGCGCCGCCCCCCACATCCACCTGGAAGGAGATGTGCGCCCGCTCCAGAGCGGCTTGCAACGCATCTTGCGCTGCAACCCAGTGCTCATCCTCGCCCACCCGCTTCTCGGGCATCGTGCTCAGATAGGCGTTGAAGTCCGTGAAGCCGAAGCTGCGTAGGATGTGCAGGCAGAAGTTGAGCACCCGGTCGATCTCCGCCGGCATCTGATCGGGCCGACAGAACAGGTGGGCGTCGTCCTGCGTGAAGCCGCGGACGCGCGTCAGCCCGTGCAACACGCCACTCCGCTCGAACCGGTAGACCGTACCCCATTCCGCAAACCGCAACGGCAGCTCGCGATAGCTGCGCGTGCGGCTCTTGTAGATGTGCATGTGAAACGGGCAGTTCATCGGCTTCAGGTAGAACTCCTGGCCCTCGATGTCGATGGGCGAGTACATGTTCTCCGCATAGAAATCCAGATGTCCGCTCGTCCGCCACAGATCGGCGCGGCCGATGTGCGGCGTGTAGACCAGGTCGTAGCCACCGGCCAGGTGCTCGTTTTTGCAGAACTCCTCGGCCAGGTGGCGGATCAATCCGCCCTTCGGATGCCAGAGGACCAGCCCACCGCCGACCTCATCCGCGTTGGTGCTGAAGAGATCCAGATCCTTGCCCAACCGCCGATGATCGCGGCGTTTCGCCTCCTCGATCTTGTCGAGATACGCCTGCAGTTGCTGCTTGTTCGGCCACACCGTGCCGTAGATCCGCTGGAGCATCGGGTTGTGCTCGTCCCCGCGCCAGTAGGCGCCCGCCACGCTTAACAGCTTGAACGCATCAGCCGGGATCTGCCCCGTGCTGTCGAGATGCGGCCCGCGGCACAGATCGACGAAATGATCGTGCTGGTACGTGGAGATCACCGGCGGTGCATCCGCCGGCTCGCCGTACTCGTCCACGCCGCCCCGCTCCAGGCCCTCGATCAGCTCAAGTTTGTACGGCTCGTCGGCAAACAGCTTCTTCGCCTCGGACGCGGCGATCTCACTACGGACAAACGGGTGCTTGCCCGCAACGATCTGCCGCATGCGCTTCTCGATCGCCTCCAGATCCTCCGGCGAGAAGGTCTTCAGCGAGCCATCCGCAGCCCGGCCCAAGTCGAAGTCGTAGTAGAAACCGTCCTTGATCGGCGGCCCGATCGCGACGCGGGCTTCGGGGAAGCGTTCGACCACCGCCTGAGCCATCACGTGCGCCGTCGAGTGGCGCAGCTTGTGGAGAAACTCGTTCTCTTCTTCAGGTTTATGTTGACTGGCCATGATGGCCTCCTTGATGTTGGGTATTGGGTATTAGGTATTGGGTATTTCGCCATAACAAAAAACCCCTCGCCCATGGGGCGAGAGGTCTCGCGGTTCCACCCAGTTTGATCGCCACACGCGGCGGCGACCATCTTGTCGGCCGGTAACGGGGCCAGCCGAGACGCCATACTCTCCGGACGGATTTGGGGCGTCCACTCCCGGGGGGTTTTCGGTGCACTCCCGCGAGGCAAGCTTTCAGCCGACGGCTTGCCCTCTCTGACGCGTTCGCGAGCGCTGTAGCGCCACCTACTCGTCCCGGTCAACGCGTTTACCATTTATGCTCATGTAATAAACAATTATAAGCCAGTCCCGGTAAATTGTCAAGTCGTTCATTTGCGTATTATGAACCGATGAAGTATTATTCAGTCACAGCCAATCAGAGGTTCATCATGCGTGCAAAATCGAAAAGGCGCCTGGAGGCAGAACGCCTCAGACTTGATGAAGGTCTATCCTACAATGAAATCTCGGCCAGGATGAACATCAGCAAGAGCACCCTGTCCTACTGGTTGCGCGATTTGGCGCTTACCCCCGAACACGAAGAACGCCTGAAGATGCGATTGCAGGACAATCGGCAGAGTTTTGCAGCGCGGGCCTGGCCGATCAACCGAGAACGACATGCCAGCGCCCGGCGGGCTGCATATCAGGTCGGCCTGGATGTCGTTAACTCCTTGCCGGATGACAGATCAGTACACGAGTTGGCGTTTGCCATGCTATATCTGGGAGAGGGGACAAAAGCCGGAAATCGTGTTTTGTTGGGCAGTACTTCGCCTGCCATCCTCCGATATACCCTTTGGGCGCTTCGGAGGCTTTATGACGTGGCTGAAAGTGAGATCACTTGCCGGCTTCATTTGATTACAGCCGCTGAGCATCTGGAACCAGTGTTGCGCGAATGGTGGGCGCACCAATTGGGCATCTCACTAGACCGATTTCATCCCACCACATATGACCGTCGGCACCGGGAGACCACCCTCACAGATGATTATCATGGTGTCTGTGAAGTTCTGCGTCTTGACACTTATCTGCAGCAGCGGATTCTGGGTGTAGCCTACGGCTACCTTGCTTCGCTGTCCAGTGAAAAGACACAAAAAAAGCCCGCTGGTCAAGATACGACCAACGGGCCTGCCATGGGCGGTACAGGGCTCGAACCTGTGGACCTCAGCGATGTCAACGCTGCGCTCTAGCCAACTGAGCTAACCGCCCGAACAAGGAAGATTATAACCGCAGACCGCAGTTTTGGCAAATGGGCAGACTCGATGCTCGATACGAGACTGCATCCAGCATCCAGCTTCTAGCATCCAGCTTCTAGCTTCCAGTCTCCAGCTTCTAGCTTCTAATCTCCAGCTTCTAGCTTCCAGTCTCCAGCATCTAGCTTCCAGTCTCCAGCTTCAACACGACATACAGCCGCGCCTTGGCATCGGCCGGTATGTCGCGATGGCCGTGCGTGTGATACAGCGCCACCGTCTTGCGCAGAGTGTCGACCACCACGCGACAGTCACCGCACTCGGCCATGTGGCGTTCTAGTTCAGCGCACAGTTGCTCATCCAGCTCGCCATCCAGGTATTCGGATAGCATCCCCAACGTCTCTCTACACAGCACGGACATAGGCCCCCCCACGCGCGCCGACCCTACCTGTCG
>MNXL01000241.1 GCA_001871755.1 Anaerolineae bacterium CG2_30_64_16 | reverse complement strand
CGGCCTGTTCACGGGCAACTTCGAGTCCACCGACGACGGCCGCAAGTTCGCCGAGTCGTTGATGGACGAGGGCGCCGACATCATCATGCCGGTGGCGGGTCCCGTGGGCCTGGGCTCGGCCGCCGCGTGTAAAGAGCGCGGCTGCATGATCATCGGCGTGGACACCGACTGGTATGTCTCGGCGCCAGAGTTCAAGACCACCTACCTCACCAGCGTTCTCAAGAACATGGACGTGGCGGTCTTCAACGCCGCGCTGGCCGTAGCGAACGGCACGTTCAAGGGCGGCTCCTATGTCGGCACCCTGAAGGACAACGGCGTGGGCATCGCACCGTACCATGACTACGACGCCCAGGTGTCGGATGCGCTGAAGGCCGAGGTCGAGCAGGCCAAGCAGGACCTCATCGCCGGCAAGATCACCGTCGAGGGCGCCCTGCAGTAGGCCGACACAACCCGGGGGCCAGGGAGCGATCTTCTGGCCCCCTTTCCATCTGTATCACAGTTGTTCCGGGTGTCTGGCGCTCGTGCGGAGCGCCAGACACCGATGGGATTCCCCTCTCTGCTGGCGACGTGGCGCACCGCTCCGTCGCACGACCCCAGGAGAACGGCATGACACCAGTTCTGGAGTTGCGCGGTATCACCAAGAAATTTCCTGGCGTTCTGGCCAACGACAACATCAATTTGACCCTGGAGCAAGGCGAGATCCACGCACTCCTGGGCGAGAACGGCGCCGGCAAGACTACCCTGATGAACATCCTCTACGGGCTCTACAAGCCGGACGAGGGCCACATCAGCGTGCGCGGCCAGCCGGTGGACATTCACGTCCCGAACGACGCCATCGCGCGCGGCATCGGCATGGTGCACCAACACTTCATGCTCGTGCCGGTCATGACGGTCACCGAAAACGTGATGCTAGGGGTCGAGTCGACGCGCGGCGGGGCGTTTCTCGACCGCGAGGAGGCGGCCCGGCGGATCGAGAAGCTCTCCGAGAAGTATGGCCTGGAAGTGGATCCACACACCTACATCAAGGACCTCCCGGTCGGTGTGCAACAGCGCGTCGAAATCATCAAGGTGCTCTACCGGCAGGCCGACATCCTCATCCTGGACGAGCCGACCGCGGTCCTGACCCCGCAAGAGGCGGAGGAGCTCTTCAAAATCCTGCGCTCCTTGACTGCGCAAGGCAAGTCGATCATCTTCATCACGCACAAACTGAAGGAAGTGATGGCCATCGCTGACCGGATCACCGTGTTGCGGTTGGGCGCGGTCGCAGGGTCGGTCCGACCGGCTGAGACAGATCCAGCGAAACTCGCGGCCCTGATGGTGGGACGCGATGTCAACCTGGTGGTCTCGAAGAAGGCGGCCACTCCCGGCGACGTCGTCTTGCAGGTCGACGACCTGCATGCGCTGGACGAACGCGGCAATCTCATCGTGCGGGGCGTATCGTTTGACGTGCGTGCCGGGGAAGTGCTGGGCGTGGCCGGCGTTCAGGGCAACGGCCAGACCGAATTGGTCTACGCGCTCACCGGCCTACGGCCACCGGCTTCCGGCGAGATTCGCATCCTCGGGGAGCCGCTCGGCCGCCTGACCCCTCGCGATATCCTGGAAAAGGGCGTGGCCCACGTGCCCGAGGATCGCCAGCGCCACGGCCTGGTGCTGAGCTTTCCCGTGAGCGACAACCTGGTGCTGTGCACCTACTACCTCCCTCCATTTGCCAGGGGGATCAGCTTGCAGGAAGATGCCATCATCAGCGCTTCGCAAGAACTGGTGAAACAGTTCGACGTGCGCACACCAAACGTCTTCGTGGATGTGTCCACGCTGTCGGGCGGCAACCAGCAGAAAGTCATCGTTGCGCGCGAGTTCTCCCGCCCCATCAAGCTGCTGATCGCATCACAACCGACGCGCGGGCTCGACGTCGGCTCGATCGAGTACATCCACGGTCGCATCATTGCGAAGCGGGATGAAGGGACCGCCGTGCTGCTGGTATCATCTGAATTGGACGAAATCCTGGCCCTCGCTGACCGCATCGCCGTCATGTACAAGGGCCAGATCGTCGAGATCGTGCCGGCAGCCGGAGTCAACAGGAAATACCTGGGCCTGTTGATGGCGGGCGTCAAACCGGCCGAGGCCGGCGCGGCCGTCGGGGTCGGCGCCGCGGAGGCTGAGATCGAACGGGTCTTTTGATCGCAGTTCGTGGCCCCATCGGCCGGCATTCGTCCCTCGTTGGGCGTGAAAGCAGCAGCGCGTCAGGAGGAAGCTACGTTGGAGCAAACACAAGCGACACCCGAACTGCGTTCTGGGAGCACACCCGCCCCCGGCGCACCCGCCCCCGGCGCACCCGCACCCAAAGCTAGAGCGAAGCAGCGGGCGCAGGTTCCGTCCCTGCAAACGTTCCTGATCCCGCTTCTGGCCGTCTTGACCGGCCTGATCATCGGGGGCATCGTGATCCTGGTAACCGATGCCGTGGTAGTGGCCGCGTTCAGGAATTTCTTCCGCGAGCCCGGTGAGGCGCTCAAGGCTGTCTGGCATTCGATAGCATCCGCCTACGGCTCCCTCTTGTCCGGCTCCTTCGGCAGCCCACGCGAGATCATCGAGGGCTTGCAGACCTATTTCGCCGTGGGCGACCCGGCGCCGTTGCTGCAGGCCATCTATCCGATCACGGAGAGCCTGGTGGCATCCACCCCCTATATTTTCGCCGGCCTGGGGGTTGCAGTGGGCTTCAAGTGTGGCCTCTTCAACATTGGCGCTGAAGGCCAGTTTTTCGTCGGCGCCTTGGGCTCCGCCTTCGTCGGCTACAAACTGATCGGCGTGCCGTGGTTCATCCACCTGCCGCTGGCGGTCTTGGGCGGCGCGGTGGCCGGCGCGCTCTGGGGCGCGATCCCCGGCTATCTCAAGGCAGCCACGGGCGGCCACGAGGTCGTGAACACGATCATGATGAACTGGATTGCGTTCCGGCTGAGCGATTGGCTGCTGAACGGACCGATGAAGGCGCCGGGGTATCGGCCGGTGACGCCGCAGATCGAGGCCTCAGCAGAATTGCCCCGGCTCTTTGCATTGCCGATCCGTTTCAACGTCGGTTTTTTTCTGGCGTTGGCCGTGGCTGCGCTGATCTACTGGCTGATCTACAAGACGACGGTCGGATACGAAATTCGGGCCGTGGGCGCCAACCCAGACGCCGCCAGGTACGCGGGCATGAGCATCACGCGCAATTTCGTGTTGACCATGATGCTGAGCGGTGGGCTGGCGGGATTGGCGGGCGCCAGTCAGGTGCTTGGGATCGATCACTGGGTGGGGCAAGGCTTCTCGGCCGGCTACGGCTTCGACGCCATCGCGATCGCCCTGCTAGGCAAGAGCCATCCCGCAGGGGTCGTGTTGGCCGCGCTGTTGTTCGGCACGCTGCGCAGTGGCGCCACGCGGATGCAGTCCCTGGCGGGGATTCCCATCGACATCATCTCCATCATCCAGGGGTTGGTGATCGTATTCGTCGCCGCGCCGGCCATCATCCGCTGGCTGTTCCGCATCCGAGCCGGCCGCGAGGAGAAGCTCGTGCTGACGCGAGGGTGGGGCGCCTGACACCCGCCATGCCTGAACGCTGATTGAAGGGGATGACTATGACGATTGCTTCCGCACAGATGACGAAACGGGCCGACGTCACCGGCCATCGCGTCACGGGCCTGGTGCTCCTTGTGATCGGACTGGCGATCTTTGGGCTGTTCGGCGCCGCGCTGGAGCCGGGCCTGGAGACCAAGTTCGGCCTCAATCCTGGCTTCGGATCTCAAGCCATCAAGATCCCTGACCTTGTCTTGCCCACACAGCCCGCCATCTACATGCTGGCCGGCATGGCGGTGTTCTTCGGCGCCTGGCAATTGGCGCGCGGCTTCCGCTCGGTCGGCGCCGTCATCGGGATCGTGGCGTTCTGCTTCATTGCGGCCTTCCTGTTGTGGGCTGCGCGCGGCAAAACTTTCAACCTGGTGGGGATGCTGAGCAGCTCGCTGGTCCGCGCCACGCCCATCGCCCTGGCGGCCCTCTGTGGGGTGATTAGCGAACGGGCCGGCGTGGTCAACATCGCCATCGAGGGCATCATGCTGATGGCGACCCAGACCGCGGTGGTCTCCGCCACCATCTCCGGCAACCTGTATGTTGGCCTGGTGGTCGCGATCCTGACCGGGATGTTACTGGCCGCCATCCATGCCTTCCTGGCGATCAAATTCAAAGTAGACCAGATCGTGAGCGGTGTGGCGATCAACATCTTCGCCACAGGCGCGACCAGTTTCATCTCCTCACGCTTCCTGGAGCGAAATACCGACGTGCTGAACAACTCGGGCACGTTCCCGGTCATCGCCATCCCGCTCCTCTCGAAGATTCCAATCCTCGGTCCCATCTTTTTCGCGAACAATATCATCGTCTATCTGATGATTCTGCTGGTCGTTGCCCTCCACGTGCTCTTGTTCTACACACCGTGGGGGCTGCGCACGCGGGCGGTGGGCGAGCATCCGAAGGCGGCGGATACGCTTGGCATCAACGTCTACCTCATGCGGTATGTGAATGTCATCCTGGGCGGCGCCATCGCGGGCGTCGGTGGCGCCTACTTCAGCATCGGCTCGGTGGGCCGTTTCGACGAGATCATGACCGCGGGTAAGGGATTCATCGGGCTGGCCGCGATGATCTTCGGGAAATGGAATCCGGTCGGCGCGTTCTTCTCCTCTCTGCTGTTTGGCTTCGCCGACTCCCTACAGGTCAAACTTCAGATTCTGCGCGTGCCGATCCCATCGGAATTCCTGCTGATGGCCCCGTACATCGTCACCATGGTCGTGTTGGCGGGCGTGGTAGGCCGCGCGATCCCACCCGCGGCCGATGGTGTGCCGTACGAGAAGGATTAATGGTAGTCCGCAAAATCAGGCCATTTTAGCACCAGGGGGCGGCTGATGGCGAATCGCCGTCAGCCGCAAGCCCCCAACGCGCTCAGTTGCGCGATCGTGACCGGGAAATAGTGTTTGACAATGTCTCTGTCTTGGCGTACAATCACGTTGAGGTCCTGGAGATCAAAAACCGCTGGGAGTGGTAACAATGAAGCTGCTCACCTGGGATGAGTACGTTCGGCTAGCGTTGAGCTTCGCCGTCTTCGAGCAAAACGAAGATGGCAGTTGGTCGGTCGAGATTCCGGTGTTTCCTGGCTGTCTGACTTGGGGCGCTACGCGCGTCGAGGCTGCTGCAATGGCTCAGGAAGCCGTACACGGTTGGCTGGTAACGGCATTGCGCTTCGGCGATGAGATTCCCGAGATAGAGGGCTACTCCCTGGACTACCTGCAAGACCAGCTCGTAGAAGCGGACTTGGTCTATGCCTAGACTGAGCCCGGAGAAGCCTCTGATGGTCATACACAAGTTACGGCGCTTGGGATTTGAGGGACCTTTCGGCGGCGGCAGACATGTCTACATGCGCCATCCTGAGACGCGGGTGAAGATATCCGTTCCCGTTCACGGTGGCCGCGACATCCCGATCAAGACCATGGTCGCGATCATCCGGGAGGCTGGCATGTTGGTCGAAGAGTGGCTGGCTTTGTGACACATAGTCCTTTTGCAAGCAACCTTCGGTATGACCCACACCCCGCCTGTTTGGCGGGGTGTGGCGCGTTGCGCGGGGTAAGACATGGCCTATCGTGACCTCCGCGAGTTCATCGCCCGGCTGGAAGCGGCCGGGGAACTGGTACGCATCAAGGCGCCCGTCAGCGCCGATCTGGAGATCAGCGCCATCGTGGACCGGGTGAGCAAAGGCCCGGCTGTGGCGAACAAGGCGCTGCTCTTTGAGAACGTCAAGGGCTACAATGTGCCGGTGTTGATCAACGCCTTCGGGTCGGCACGGCGGATGGCCTGGGCGCTGGGGGTGGAGGACCTGGACGAGCTGACAACGCACCTGGGCAGCCTGCTGAAGCCGGAGTTGCCGCGCGGGCTGGGGGCGATGCTGGACAAAGCCGGCGAGCTGTGGGGCGTGCTGCGGGGTGTGGGCCTGGGGCCGAGCCTGACCCGCCGGGGGCCAACCCAGGAGGTCGTACTGACCGGCGATGCAGCAACGCTGGACCGGCTGCCCATCTTACGGTGCTGGCCCAAAGATGGCGGGCGCTACATTACCTTGCCGACCGTGATCAGCCGCGATCCGATCTGCGGCGCCCGCAACGTCGGCATGTACCGCCTGCAGGTGCATGACAGCCGCACCCTGGGCATGCATTGGCAGCTCCACAAGGGCGGTGCCGAGCATCAGCGGGCTGCCCTCCAGAAAGGGGTCGAGCGCATTCCCGTCGCTGTCAGCCTGGGCGGCGACCCCGCGGTGATGTGGAGCGGCGCTGCGCCGCTGCCGCCGGACATCGACGAGCTCATGCTGGCTGGCTGGCTGCGCGGCGCACCGGCGCGGCTGGTCAAGTGCGTCACACAGCCGCTCGAAGCCCCCGCGGATGCCGAGATCGTCATCGAAGGCTACGTGGATCCGGCGGAATCGCGACCCGAAGGACCCTTTGGCGATCAC
This sequence comes from Anaerolineae bacterium CG2_30_64_16, assembly GCA_001871755.1. Classification (GTDB taxonomy): domain Bacteria; phylum Chloroflexota; class Anaerolineae; order CG2-30-64-16; family CG2-30-64-16; genus CG2-30-64-16. Next base: position 3,097 of record MNXL01000241.1, on the reverse strand, counting down.
ACTGGCTACTACACGCCGGTGGACGACTACCCGGTGCTCCACGTCACCGCACTCACACACCGCCGCGACCCGATCTACCCGGCGACACTGGTGGGCCGGCCGCCCATGGAGGACTACTGGATGGGCAAGGCCACCGAGCGGCTCTTCCTGCCGCTGATGCGGCTCTTCATGAGCGAAATCGTGGACATCGCCATGCCCCCCGAAGGAATCTTCCACAACCTGGTTCTCGTGAGCATCAAGAAGCGCTTCCCCGGCCACCCACGCAAGGTGCTCAACGGGCTGTGGGGGCTGGGTCTGATGATGCTGACCAAGGCGATCGTGGTGTTCGACGAAGATGTGGATGTGCAGGATACCAGCGAAGCTTACTGGCAGATGTTGGGCAACGTGGATTGGGCGCGGGACGTGGTGATTCAGGAGGGACCCACCGACGCGCTCGACCACGCGTCCTACCGCTTCGCATACGGCGGAAAGATCGGCATCGACGCGACTGCAAAGGGACCACAGGACGGCTACCAGCGCCCCTGGCCCGAACCGGTCGCTATGCCCGACGCGGTACAGAACCTGATCGCGCGGCGCTGGGCGGAGTATGGGTTGGAATGAGGCGTACTGATTTCAGGCGTGATCGGCGCGATTGTGGTATAATCAGACAGGCTCGGGTCTTTCTGGAGATGGTGAAGTTCGAGCACACCGTCTTCGCGTTGCCGTTCGCATACCTGGGCATGGTCCTGGCTGCACACGGTTGGCCCGGCTGGCCGGCATTCATCTGGATCACCGTCGCGATGGCCGCGGCCCGCACGTTCGCTTTCGCGGTCAACCGTTGGGTGGATCGGCGCTATGATGCGCGCAACCCGCGCACGCAGGACCGGCCTCTGCCACAGGGCAGGATCACCCCACGTGCGGTGGCCGGCATGGCGTTCGCCACGCTGGTCCTCCTGACGTTGGCCGCCTGGCAGTTGAACCGGTTCGTGCTGACGCTGCTGCCCGGCGCGGTGCTCCTCCTGGTCGGCTACAGTTACACCAAGCGCTTCACCTGGGCCAGCCACTGGGTGTTGGGCATCACCGACGGCATGGCCGTCCCTGGCGCGTGGGCCGCGGTGACCGGCTCGCTGGCGCATCCGGCGCCCTGGCTGCTGTGGTTGACGGTGACATTCTGGATGGCGGGTTTCGACATGATCTATGCCTGCCAGGATACCGAGTTCGACCGGGGCGAGGGGCTGCATTCAGTGCCGGCGCGCTTCGGCAACGCCACCGCGCTGCGCTGGGCCAGGATCAACCACGCGTTGACCGTGGCGATGCTGGCCGCGACCGGCTGGACCCTGGGGCTGGCATGGCCGTTCTGGATCGGGATCGTTGCGGTCGCGGCGCTGCTTTGGTGGGAGAACAGCCTGGTCAAGCCTGATGATCTCAGCCGGGTCAACCTGGCGTTCTTCGATGTCAACGGGTACATCAGCGTGCTAATCTTCATCGCGGCCTGGGCTGGCCTGGCCGCGGCGCTATAATCAAACATAGAGGAGAAAACCAAGATGAAAGGGTTCTTAGCAGGTCTACTGATCGCGATGCTCGTCCTCGGGATTGCCCTGGTCGCGGCAACCGCCGGCGCGCTCGGCATTGCCGCGGTTGGCTGGCTGCTGCACCACTGGTTTGACCTGTCTCAGTGGCAGGGATCGGTGATCGCGCTGGCCATCACCTTTGGCCTGGGGTGGATAATCTACAAGGGCCTCATCCAGCCAACCACCCCCTGGAGCGGGTTCGATCTGGACGACGATGACGATGACGATGACGATTGGGAGGACTACGAAGAGGAAGAGCCGCCCATCGTGCCCTGGCGGCGCAGTCGGCCCACACCGGGCAACCTGCCAAATGAGACACCCGCCCAGAAACCGTCCAGTGGGGCCAAGAAACGCAAATAGGTTTGGGGCAATACCTTTTTTGGGGGTGCAGGTATGAAACGCTTGTTTCGAGTTATGTCAATTAGCTTGGCAGTGGTGTTGCTGGCGACGACGACGACGAGTTGCGCACCCGTTCCGGCCGAGGACACCAGGTTGAAAATCGCTCTGCTTCCGGTGCTCGACGTGATCCCGGTTTTCATCGCCGAACAGAACGGCTACTTCGCCGAACAAAGCATCCAGGTTGAAAGCGTCGCGGTGAAGAGCGCACAGGAACGAGATGTGCTGATCCAGACCAATCAGGTCGATGGTATGTTGACCGACCTGATGTCCAACGGGTTACTGAACAAGGAAACGGTGAAGGTCAAGGCAGTCTACACCGCGCGGCGCTCCTATCCCGATGCGCCGGTCTTCCGCATCCTCGCCGGCCCGCAGACCGCTATTCAAACCCCTGCCGATCTGAGGGGCGTGCCGATTGGCATCAGCCAGAACACCGTGATCGAGTATTTCACCGATCGCGTCCTGGCGGCCGAGGGTCTGAACCCCGCTGATATCGCGGTGCAAGAGGTCAGCGCCATCCCGGTGCGCTTCGAACAACTCATGAACGGCAACATCCCGGCCGCCACTCTGCCCGATCCGCTGGCCCAGGGCGCCATCGCGGCCGGGGCCAGGCTGGTCGTGGACGACGCCGGATACCCGCAGTACTCCCAGTCTGTGCTCAGTTTCAGGATCGATACGCTGCAGGGCAAGCCAAACACGGTCAAGAAGTTCCTGATCGCCTGGCAAAAAGCCGTGGAGGAACTCAACGCGCACCCGGAGAAATACCAGGGGCTGCTGATCGAGAAGGGCCGCGTGCCGGAATCGATCCAGGACAGCTACAAAATGCCGCCTTTTCCCGGACCTGGGACGCCGACCGAAGCGGAAATCGCCGACGTCGTCGCCTGGTTGCGCGATAAAGGATTGATCAGCCGGGACATCCCGTACGCGGATATGGTGGACACCGCGTTTTTGCCGAAGTGAGGGTGGAGGAATAATGAGGCCGTTCCAGAAAAATAAATGTCCCAAGCTCGCCGGTTTTCCCGGGGATCTCAGGGGGTTTTGGGATAAGTATTTTTCTGGAACTTACTGAGTCACGAGTGATGAATAAGACCGATGACGGTGAGGACCTTGATACTGGATTCGTGTATCCTCTCAATAATCCGGGGTGGCTG
>MNXL01000234.1 GCA_001871755.1 Anaerolineae bacterium CG2_30_64_16 | reverse complement strand
CGGCGCACCCACCGTCAGCCGGGCCGAGCTGGCCTACGTCGCCGGCCAATTGGGCGATCACCCCGCCTGGCTGGACTATTGCCTGGCCTGTCGGCCGGAGTATGTTGGAGGTTGAGATGAACTTTCCGATGGATTTGCCGTTGTTTCGGTTTCTCTACTGGCTGGTGAACACGGCCGGCGTGGGCAGCGCGGTGGTGGGTCTGATCGCCACCGTCGTGATCACCGGTTACGGCCTGACCCTACGCTGGATCGCGGCCGGCGCCAAAGCCGACGAGCGCGCCACCTATCTGTATCCCGCGCACGAATAACGCGTCAGGCGTGCAGCGATGTGGAAGCTCTGGGCTGAACGCCTTCCTCAGTCTGTCGGTCCGGCCAGCCAGCCAAAGCCCGGCCGGTCGCTGATGACCGAGAGGAAATAAAACTCCACGAGCGGCTGCAGGGTGATCGCGGCCGGCGGCGCGCTTGAACTGGTGGTGGTGATGCCCAGCGGACCGTCCGCATCGGCGAAGCGGGTGAGGGTCGCCTGCTTGAAGTGGGTCGGGGCCGTCGCCAGGGCCAGGGTGAGCGTCTGCGGCGTCTCGGCGTTGCTCCAGAGGGCGATGATGTCTTCGTCTCCGCGTGTGAAGAGTTTGTAAACCAGGCCGCTGTAATCGGCGTCCATGAGGGGCGCGGTGGTGGTGTAGACCGGCGTGACGCCGGCCAATTGCTTCACCAGCAGGTTGTAGGCTTGTGGGTCGGTGGGCGCGAAGATGAACTCGGTCCCGATCACCTTCTGATGGGCATTGATCGCGGCGATGCGCAGCCCGGCCATGGCCTCCCGCGCCGGCGTGGTGGTCGAATCGCTGTCGTGCCAGCCGGCGTGCAACTCGGTGTCGAACAGGTAGAAGCGATCCAGGACTCCCAAAGTTTGGGCGTCGCGCAGCAAGCCGCTGGAGTCCACTCGCTGGTCGAACGAGTGCCACGCGTCGCGAGCGCGTATCGGCCGGCCGGCGGGGGTGGTGTAATCCTCAAAAGGCGGGGCCGTCTCGCAGCCGGGGGGCAGCCAGAAGGGATCGCCGGGCACCTGGTAGTAGGCGCAGTTGGGGGTGGGTGAGAGCCAGTTGGGTGGGAAGTAGGGATACTGGTGGATGCCGATGGCCACGTTGCCCTGCGTCAGCACCTCGCGGGCGATCATATACTCCGTCGTGCGGGTCAAATCGTGATCGCGGCTGGCGGTCATCTCCAGCGCGCCGGTGATCAGCAGGGCGTCCGGGTTGGCCGCGGCCATGGCGACCGAGGCGCGGATGGCCGCGGTGGAGAGCAGGTCGCCGTAGGTCGCCACGAACTCGGGCGAGTTGGGTCCGAGCAGGCAGGCAGGTCGGCTGGTTGGGGCCGCTGGTCGCGGTGCAGGCCGGGCCGCCGGGGACGGTGCAGGGACACAGGTAGAATTCGGCGGCCGGCTCGTTGGACAGCTCGATAAAACGCAGTTCGGGCGCGTAGCGGCCGGTCTCCGCCCGCACGTTGGCGCGGTATTGCTCCAGTAAGAAAGCATTGTCCACATCGAAGAAGCCGCTGGAGCCGTCGGGATTGACGTACTCCGGGCAGGTCATCCAGCCGTAGTTGCCGTCCATCACGCCACTGGCCAGGGGCGAGTAGTCCCGCTCGGCCGGCGTGAGCTCGTTGAAGAGCCAGTCGAGCGCCTCCCAGTGATATTGCCCCGGCGCGTGCTGCGTGCCGCCCCAGCCGCCGATGCTGCGCAAGAATTGCGAGGCGTAGCGCTGCATCTGGGACGCCTCGCGGCGCACGCGGCTCTCGGCCGCGGGGTCGAGGATCTCCTGGAGCGGATGGCAACGGCACGAGCTGCGCTGCTTGGCGCACAGAATGTCGCGCGTGCTGCCGGGCGGATCGCCAGGGGTTGTGACGCACGGCGCGCAATCCGGGCCATAGACGCGGCCGAACGGCTGCGGGATGCCGGTGTAGAAGGTGGCGCTGTGGACGCCGAAGAATGGGGTTGCGACTGGACCGCGGGTTGGATAGTGAGGGTGATCGCAAGGGTCGCGGGAGTCTCTGGATTACGGAGGCCCGAAGGGTCGCGAAGAGCACGAAGCACGAAGAGCACGAGGAATGTCGCCGCGGCGCGCGTCTTCGCGCTTCGCGTTCTTCGTCAGCTTCGTGTCTTCGCGATCCAAACGCCTACCCCACCCATTCCCGGATAAACTCCACAATCTCCCCCGTGCTGGTGCCCGGCCCGAAAACGCCCTTCACCCCCAGCTCGTGCAACGGTGCGACGTCCTCGCCGGGGATGATGCCGCCGACCAGGACCACCACATCGTCCATGTCCTGGCCGCGCAACAGCTCGATGATGCGCGGGCAGAGGGCCATGTGCGCGCCGGAGAGAATGGACAGGCCCACCACGTCCACGTCCTCTTGCAGCGCGGCCTCGGCGATCATCTCCGGCGTCTGGCGGATGCCGGTGTAGATCACCTCCATCCCGGCGTCGCGCAACGCGCGGGCGACCACTTTGGCGCCGCGGTCGTGGCCGTCCAGGCCCGGCTTGGCGATGAGTACACGGATCTTGCGGTCAGTCATGGTTGGATTCACTCCTCAGCTTGTTTCCGGCAACACCAATAAGCCCATCTGACGGAAGTGCTCATCGAAGGCAAAGGCGGCAGTCAGGCGCACCGATCTCATGATAGCAAAGCTGGTACAATCCACAAAACTGAATTCCTTGTCATCATAGCGCTTGAAGAGACCCCAAGCCTGGGCTTCGTACTCCGCCGTCACGGTGATCAGTTCCAACAGCGTTGACGCCCGCACGTTCTCGTTGAAGCGGACAGCCGCCGCGTGGCCGGCGTGCGATCGCAGCCAAGTGACCGTCTCCCAGATCACCCAGTTGGTTGTCGCCCAACAATAGGCACGCCCCTGCCCCTGTTGGAATGCGATCGCCGGCTGATGGCGCTGATCATTTGCCACTTCAAGGCCGATCCAGGCTGACGTATCTACAAAGATCTTCTGCATCTACTTGTCCTCGGTCGGAGTGCGGCCGGCGCCAGACAACGACCCGTAAAGATACAAGTCGTGATTGACGGAACCGTCGGTAACGTCCGCCAGAACCGGATCGGCGCCGATAGCCCAGAGGGAGTCATGTTGCTCTGTTTCACCAGCCGTAAACGTGGACGCAGCCCGCATTGGCGCCAGCGAAGGCACCAGATACTGCGCTACTGATTCACGTATGACCTCAGCCAGGCTCTTCTCCTCATCCAGGGCACGGCGTTTCAATTCGCGGTATACCTCTTTGGGCAACCGGATGTTAGTCGTTACATATTCAGTCATAGTTCACCTCCCGGCGGTACTATTGTATCACAATACAATTGTATCGCCAAAATTCAGAAGAAGACCGGCTCCTGGTACTCTCCGAACACCTCCTGGAACACGCCGGTGATCTCGCCCAGGGTGGCGTAGGTGTTGACCGCCTCCAGGATGGGATGCATCAGGTTGGTCTTCCCGTCGCGGGCCGCGGCGCGCAGCCGGCCGAGGGCAGCATCCAGCGCGGCGGTGTCTCGGCCGGCGCGCACGCGCTGAAGGCGAGCGAGCTGCCGCGTGTAGCCCCCGGGATCCATCTCCAGGATCGGGATCGCCAGCGGCTCGTCGGCCACGTATTCATTGACGCCCACGATGATGCGCTGGCCCGCGTCCACCTCTTGCTGGAACCGGAACGCGGCCTCGGCGATCTCGCGCTGCATGAAGCCGGCTTCGATGGCCGGGATCACCCCGCCCAACGCGTCGATCCGGCGGAAGTAGGCCCCCGCCTCCGCCTCCAGCCGGTCGGTCAGCGCCTCGACGAAGAAGGAGCCGGCCAGCGGATCGATCGTGTTGGCCACGCCGCTTTCCTCGGCGATCACCTGCTGGGTGCGCAGCGCGATGGTGGCGGCTCTCGCCGACGGCAGCGCCAGCGCCTCGTCCATGCTGTTGGTGTGCAGGCTCTGCGTGCCGCCGAGCACCGCGGCCAGGGCCTGCAGCGCCACCCGGATGACGTTCACTTCAGGTTGCTGTGCGGTCAGGCTGACGCCGGAGGTCTGCGCGTGAGTACGCAACATCCAGGAGCGGGGGTCTTTGGCGCCGTACTTCTCCTTTATCGCCCGCGCCCAGATGCGCCGTGCGGCCCGGAACTTGGCCACCTCCTCGAAAAAGTCGTTGTGAATGTTGAAGAAGAAGGACAAACGGGGGGCGAAGTCGTCGATGTTCAGCCCCCGCGCCAGCGCCGCCTCGACGTACGCGAACCCGTCGGCCAGCGTGAAGGCCAGCTCCTGCGCCGCGGTGCTCCCGGCCTCGCGGATGTGGTAGCCGGAGATGCTGATCGTGTTCCACTTCGGCAGCTCGCGCGTGCCGAACTCGATGGTGTCCACCACCAGCCGCATCGACGGTTTCGGCGGGAAGAGGAACTCCTTCTGGGCGATGTACTCCTTCAGGATGTCGTTCTGGGTGGTGCCGCCCAGCCGGCCGCGCGGGATGCCGCGCTTCTCGGCCGCCGCGATGTACATGGCCCAGATGATCGCGGCCGGGCCGTTGATGGTCATGGAGGTGGTCACCTGGTCGAGCGGGATGCCGTCCAGCAGCGCTTCCATATCGGCCAGGGACGAGACCGCCACGCCGCACTTGCCGAACTCGCCGATTGCCTCCGGCGCGTCGGTGTCGTAGCCGTAGAGGGTGGGCATGTCGAACGCGATCGAGAGCCCGGTCTGCCCCTGCGCCAGCAGATACTTGAATCGTGCGTTGGTCTCCTCGGCCGTGCCAAAGCCCGAGAACATGCGCATCGTCCAGGGCTTGCCCCGGTAGCCGGTGGGGTGGACGCCGCGCGTGAACGGGTAACGGCCCGGCAGGCCCAGGTCGCGGTCGTAGTCCAGATCGGGCACGTCCGCGGGGGTGTAGAGCCGATTCACGGGCGCGCCGGAGATGGTGGTGAAGGGGTCGTGGCGCTCCGGCAGGCGCGCTTGGGCCTGCTGGACGTCGGAGGCTTCCCAGCGTTCGACGGCGGTCTGAATGCGCTCAGTTACAGATTGATCATACATGCGGACCTCCATTCTCACCCGGGCGCGGCGTTCGGGCTACGCTGGAACTTGAGATGCGAGAGAATCGGGCCTGGGAACTTATCGACTTTGCGAATGGATAATGGCCGGCCCGATTGTCCTAAAACGGATGTCTGCTGGCACATGCCGGATCACGGCCTTATGTCAGACTGTCCGGCCGGGCCATCGAGCAGCACGCGCAGCTTGTTGACCACGTTGCGGCCCAGCACAATCTCGCTTCCCAGTTCATCGCCGACCACGAAGACGCCAGGGAGTCTCAAACTGCCCAACTCAAGATCTACTGCAAACAATTGGGCCGCACGCCATTCTCCCCATTGGCTGCGGATATGAGTATCCACCACCGGAGGCGCCAGGATTTCCTCAAGGTAAGCGATAGGGACCAGCGAGCCGTCTGAGCCGGTGTCGAGCAGGGCCTGCACTTTTTCGGTGCGCAATCCTTCTTCGCTATTGCGCAGCACAACCGGCGCGGCAGGGAAAGGCGGCTCGTAAGCGGCGTTGTAAGGATACTTCATGGCTGAGCGGCCTCCAAACGAAAGCCGTGGCGGACGAGAGGCCGTTCAGGCGCTTCTTCGACCCGTGTAATCATCACCGGCTTCCGGTCGAAACACTGCCGCACCCGTTGACGCAGCGCGGTGACATCCATGTCATGATCCACGACCTGGCCGTCGTGCATGGCGATGTACTGGCCCAGGTACTGCGTCTTGAGTTCGACGTGGCGCTGACGGTAGATCTGACTCTCTTTCGAGATCTTCCGGCGATCCAACTGCCACAGATAACGCCGAATCGCTTCGGTGAGTATCCGATCAACGCCGAGCTTGTGCTCATTCGCGGCCTGTTCGACGCGGCTGTATAGTTGCGGTTCGATGACCAGGTGGGAGGCCGGGCCTTCTGAGGACACATCGCAGATTGCCGCGGGCGCTTCTCGGAGCGCGGCCAGATCGCCTTCTTCGCGGAGTTGCCCGCGCAGATCGCGCACCTGGCCCTGCCCGCGCACCTGGATCAGCAGGCGCAGCGCCTCGTCAATCACCGCGCGCGTCGTTTTGATGCCGGTCAGCGCTTTGGCTTTCTCGACCAGCAACTCGTCCAGGACCACATTAGTTCTCATGCGCCGCCTCTCGTCTTGTGATGTGTATGAGATACTCAACGCATGTGTATGATACACCCGATCTGCGCATGATGCAAACGAGGATCAGGTGCAGGGTGCTCACCGGGCACACAGGCTCAGCGGCAAATAGCTCTTCGCCCCAGCAAACAGCGTGATGTTGGCCGTCGCGACATTGCCATCTGTGTCAGTTGCGGTCAGCGCGATCACGTGGCGCCCCAGCGACAGCGTGACCAACACCTGGCCTCCCGCACCCAGGTCCCCGTCGCGGTCGGAGCGCCAGCGCAGCGCGGCCCCTGCCAACGTGCCATCTTCCAGGTCGTAGCCGTGCCCCTGCAACCAGAGCGGCGTGCCGGGCATAAAGCGCACCTCGCCCGTCGGCGCCAGGATGAACGCTCTCGGCCCTTTGCGGCCAATCGTGAAGGCCGCGTTCGACTCGTCGCTGCTGGTGTTGACACCGTCGGTCGCCAGCACACGCACCCGCGCCGCCGTCCCTCCGGCCAACTCAGCCGCGTTGACCGCCAGTTGCGTGGCCGTGACCGCAGTCCAAACTGGGACCCAGTTCGTCCCATCGGGGCTGTAAAGCACGCACGCTGTAGGTCAGCGGGCCGCCGTCGAGGTCGCTGGCGGTCCAGGTGATCGTGTAGGCGCCGCTGGCGGCCCACGTCTCGCCGCCGTTGGGCAAGAGCACATTGACGACCGGCGCGTGAGCGCTGACCGGACGGACGGCAAGCTCGGTCGCGCCCTTCTTGAGGACGATGCGAGCCACGCCGGGCGGGTAAGGCAGCATCAGATTGAAACCATCCACGTTCGTGGATTTGCCGGTCTCGTAGTTCTGGAAGGTCAAGTCAAAGCAGCGACTAACAAGCGCCGTGCTCGCTGCGTTCTGGGCTTCCAGGCAATAGGCCGTGCCGACCGGTGGATTGCTCGGCGTTACAGTTGAAAACTTGGCCTCCACTTGCTCCTTTCGCATTTCTGGTAGCGGGGATAGCGTTCAGTATGTGGTTATGCTTCTCGACGGGCTTGTGCCAACGCCTGGTTGCATAGACGCTCGCTGATCCAAAGCTCGGGCCGCCCTTTGATAGTTTCGATAAGAAGCTCAAGCTCGCGCACAGACAAGTAGTCCTGACGGAAAGCCGCCAGAAGCACTCCGACCGTGCCTTTCGGCGACAGCCCTGCCTGGTGGGCGGCTCGCCGGGCATGGGCATTATCAATCAGCACCCAGTCGGCCTTGCGGTGTTGACCCAAAACGATGACCTCTACTTCTCCGGCATCAATGGGCAAGGCCCAGTCTGGAAGCGGCGTAGGCAAGGTAACGTCTACCACCTGAATCGAGCCCTGACGAACCAGAAAATCCACCGCGTGAGCATCAGGCGCGCCGAGACGTAGACCGTTGACGACAACCTCGTGGTATACCTCACGCGGTATCAGGATCCGGTCATAGAGCCTGAGTAACAACCCGAGCTGACCGAGTTTACCCAGGGCGATCAGGGGGCCGGCATTGCTGACGACGATCACGCGAGCTCTTCCTTGATCATTTCGTCGTCAAGAGCTGCGCGCAAGCCCTGTGCCGCTGCATATTCGGTCATATCGCGCAGGGAGACACCGGCCAAACGCGCGGCCTTCCAAAGGGAAATGTGTCCCTGTTTGAACAGCGCGAGACCCTGCTCCTTCTTGACTTCTCGCAAACCAATCCATAGTAGATCGTCGAGACTGCCACGATAAGGCTCAAGCTGGACGGCCAGATCGTCTGAAATCACAACAGTTGTGGTGTACATAAGTTACCCCCTCGGCTTGCTACGCGGATATTGTACCACTATCGAGCCAGCGTGACAATGGCATCGGACTGGACCTCGCGTTCCGCCGCAGATTCGATGGCCTGGGCATACAGTTCGCCCCAGATGCGTTCCCGTTCTGCTCCCGGCAGGGCAAAATACGCGCCCACCGTTATGCCGCCCAGAAAAGGGTCGTCATCGCGCATCGGACGGGATTCCGTCGCGTACTGGGCCATTTGTTCGCGCACCCAGAGCACCAGTTCGTCGGCTTCTTCGTCCTTTTCAGTGACTACCTGCGGCTTCTCGTGAAGCTGCGGCACAAGCCGGATCAGTTGTCGGATTTCATCCGGATCCAGGCGCCGTACCAGTTCAGCCACTTTCTGAACTCGATGATTCCCTATGGTTATCATGACAATACCGCTCCTAACCCGGACAAGGCCGCTGCGCTTACAAGCCGGAACCAAGAAGGCGCCAACCTTGCTCACCGAATTCTTGCACAAAAAACAAGGATCTCGTGGGTTAGGCCCTTACTACTGATCACTCGTTATTCGTCCCGTCTGCCACTCCCCCGTCACCGCGGCGCCCCAACACGCCTCCAAATTCCCAAACCGCATCCTGACCCCGCTTTGCATCGGCGCGTAGCAGGCCATCTTGCCGGCGTTGGTGGCCATGCTGCGCACGTCCAGCATCCGCATCGGCGCGACCACCGCGCAGGTGTCGGCCACGACCTCCCCGCGGCTGCCTCAATGGTATGCACGTAGCCCAGCCCGGCCGCGGCCTGGCAGGGGGGTGCCCTGGAGCAGCAGTGACACGGCGACCGACAGGCTCAAGAGGGGAAAGGGACGCAGCTTCATCGCTTTGCTCCTTTCTGTTGAAAAAGAAATTTGACACCCGGCAGGATATGCTATTGTCTCCCCAGATCGGGTGGGTCTGAGCGAATTCCCGGCACACCACCGGGATGATGGCACATCATGCTCTCGCGGTCGCCCTGTACTGAGCAAGGATCTCCCGAATGACCGGCACCAACTCGACAGGCACTTCGATCACGGTGCGTTTCTTGCCCCCGAAAGCCGCTTCATCTTCAGCGACAGCTTCCTCATCAGTTTGTTTTTCGTAGTGAGATAGAACTCGAAGCACTCGTTCTTCATTCCATCCTGGGGGAAAACGTTTATTCATCATTTCTGCCTCCTGCGTCTGCGGCGATACGCATCCAAAGTCTTCCCGCGCAATTCATACGACGTTATCACAAAGATACTGCCTGGTTCCGGGTCGGGCACATAGATAACGCGTAAATAGCGCCCTGCCTCAGTCTGTCCAATGGCTACGCGCGAACCTTCTTCGCCTCGCCGATCCTCACCTGGTCTTGCCAACACTTCCTCCACTTCGTTCTCGGTGACATCATGACTGTAGATGTGCGGCAATTCTGTTGCTGGATCAACGTAGTAGCGGATGCTCCAAATCGCCATTCTTCCATTACCTCTGAGCGGACGTTATGTCGTGCAGTGTGGTTCACGCGATCTTCATGCTGCAATTGTACCGCTATCTCGCCGGTTTGACGTTACTACTCAGCCTGCGTGGCGATGTCATTCCCGCAAGCCCTTAGCGGGAATCCAGCGGCGTTGCCAGCGGGAACCTGGATGCCCGATAGAAGCATTCGGGCATGACGGCTGAGCAGTTACGGTTTGACAATGGCATCGAGCGTCATCTCGCCTTCCGGCGCCATTCGCTATTCGCCATCTGCCACTCCCCCGTCACCGCGGCGTCCCAACACGCCTCCAAATCCCCAAACCGCATCCTGACCCCACTGTGCATCGGCGCGCCGACCGCACAGGTGTCGGTCATGAACGCCTCCTTCATTGTTCTCGAGAATTAGGGCGAGAACTGATCCGAATATGACCGGGCTGCACCACAACAAAGCTGCCCATCAGAGCGTGGCTGTGTTTTTGCACCAATTGTATCATCGCTTGCACCAGGTGTGCGCGCGCGTTGCCCGGATAGCGGATGAGAATGACGCCCGTAGAGTCGGCATGGCTGACATATACAAGCCAGCCAAAGTCTTTGTCTTCGGTGAGCAGGATGCGCCGTTCGTGCGCCGCCCGTTCGATAAGTTCGCGGTCAACAGAGCGTTGCATCACCTCACTGACGGCAAAGACGTCGCATCCTGCTGCCCGCAGGGCCCGCACCACAGCGAAATCGCAACTCTCGTCCGCCAGAAAACGTAGCGATGGCTCATCCATCAGGCAGGCTCTAACATGATGGTCTCGTGGGCCAACGCGGCGGCGGCATAGGCCAGCGCGGCGTGAATATCTGCCAGCGTCAAACGCGGGTAGGCGTCCAGCAAGTCTTCCTTGCTTGCCCCCTCGCTGAACTTGCGCACGATGAGTTCGACCGGAATGCGAGTGCCCCGGATGACCGGTTTACCCAGCATGACCTCGGGATTGATTTCGATGCGTTCGGTCATGGTGTGATCTCTCCTCTCAACAGATGGCACTATGCTTCTCATTGTGGCTTTTTGAGCCTTTGCAAGCCCCCCACTCCCCCGTCACCGCGGCGTCCAAACACGCCTCCAAATCCCCGAACCGCATCCTGACCCCGCTGTGCATCGGCGCGTAGCACGCCATCTTGCCGGCGTTAGTCGCCATGGTGCGGACGTTGAGCATCCGCATCGGCGCGACGACCGCGCACGTGTCGGCCACAACCTCGCCGCCGGCCGCCTCAATGATCTGGACATAGCCCAACTCGGCCGCGGCCTGGCGGGTGATCTCCCCTGTGGTGACCCACAACCGCGTGGCCAGCCGCGTGCCCTGGGGCAGAATTCTGTCTCGCAAGTAGTCGGCCACTTGCGCGATCTCGGTCAGGCTGGCATGCGGACAACCGATCGTGACCAGGTCGATCCGGCGCAGGTCGGGGTCCGCGTCCATGACGCGGTAAGCTTCGTCCAGACTTTCGATCACCAGGCGTTGCGCGTCCGGCCGGATCAGCGCCTCGCCCCGGTCGCGCGCTTCGGGCGTGTAGCCGGCGATGTGATAGAGGGCCACCGCGCCGTAGGCGGCCAGCCCGGCGCCGAGGGTCTTGAGGCGGTCGGACCTCTCCCCCAGCCCCTCCCCTGCGAGGGGAGGGGAGTCTGCTCCCCCCTTCCCTCGCAGGGAAGGGGGGTTGGGGGGGTTAGGTAACCACCGCGCCAAATCCGCAAACCACAGCACGCCGTTCCCCACGGCCTTGCCCACCAGGTAGCTCAGCGCGCCGAAATCGGCCACGGAGCGCACCGGGCAGCGCACCTCGACGATGTGGCTGGCGCGGCGATTCTCGTCCAGGTGATAGCCGTAGCGCGCGGTCCGGCCGACGATGGCCGCGGCCAGCGCGCTCGGCCCGCCCTCCCGGTTGGTGCGCGCGCCGATGACCGAGTTGGCGTAGACCACTGCGCTCGATTCGGCCCAGGCCAGCACGTCCCCACACCGCGGCCTGTACTCGGGAAACAGGTAGGGCGTGCAGCTCATGGTCGGCGTCACGCCCATCTTCACGAACGCGGCGATCGCGCTGAGCTGCGGGTTCGCGAATTCGGGTGCGATGCCCCAGCTCTGCCAGCGCCCGCGTTCCATCCCCATTGGGTTGAGGGTGGCAGGCACGCGCACCCTGGCCCCTTCATCGGCCCACTCGCTCAGGAACTGGACTCCAGCATCACCCAGGTTCTTGTAAGAGACGCCGGCGATCTGCGCGTGGGAGATGGGCGCCAGGTCGGCCGCGCCGTAGATCCGGCCCAGCGTGGCCACGATCTGCATCGCGCGCTGCACCCCCGGCCCCTGCGCGCCGTCCAGCATCCCCTGCTCTTCGCGCGTCAGACGCAATTCACCCACTTCCCCATCTCCAATCCCCAATCCCCAATCCCTAATCCCTAATCCCTAATCCCTAATCCCTAATCCCCAATCCCTAATCCCTAATCCCGCGTCCGATGCAGCAGATGGTCGATCCCCAGAAACAGCACGAACGCCAACACCGCGAATAAGAGCAGGATTTGCCAGAAAGTCGCCTGCACCCAGACGATGATGCGTAGCCTGGACTAGATCAGCCAAAACGCGATCAGGACCGCAGCCGTGATCGCCAGAGATGTGCCTCGTCGTGACATGTTCGACTCCTGAGTATGATGCACCGTTGAAACTAGCTTACCCTCTTCACAGCGATTGTAGCACACGGGTTAAGGCTTGTAAAGGAAGAAGCGGTCGGAAACGTTTCAACGTTCAACGTCCCAACCGCGCCCGAAGGATGGTGGCTTAGTCGCAGACTTGATGCCACTAACTTCTCTCGCTAGCTGTGGCCGGTCTCCTGACCGAGCCACCGGAAGCCTCGCCGGGGCAGCCAAATCGGGCCGCCGGAGCGGGCACGGTCAGGAGACCGGCCCGAGCGAGGGAGATTATCCGTCATTCCCGCGAAAGCGGGAATCCAGGCTGTGACAACCGGACACCCGCTTTCGCGGGTGTGACGAGGTGTATCCGGTTCATTTAGTTGAAGTCCATAACGGTGGTCGTGCGCTGCTCGCCGCCCATCACACCCGTGGTGATCGTGACCGGACCCTGGAAGTTGAACTGGAAGCTGGGGCCACCTGGTGGCGCCTGCAGGGGTGGCGCGGCCTGGCCGGTCAGGGCCAGCTCCGGCTCCCACAAGACCCCATCGGGCGCGCTGAGGTAGAGCACCGGCACGGTCCAGTCGGGCCGTTCGGCCGCGTGCGCGAAGATCGCCTGCCTTCCGGCGGTCACGGCCGCATCCACCGGCCAGCCATCTGCTATCGCGGCGTAGAACGCCCGCGTGAAGTGCA
Organism: Anaerolineae bacterium CG2_30_64_16; assembly: GCA_001871755.1. GTDB lineage: Bacteria > Chloroflexota > Anaerolineae > CG2-30-64-16 > CG2-30-64-16 > CG2-30-64-16. The sequence continues at coordinate 3,036 of MNXL01000234.1, read as the reverse complement.
GCGCCGCGTCGTCGGACAGAGCGGTCTGCATGGCGACGACCGCGGGCAGCCCGGCCTGCACCAGCCGGGGCGCGATGCCCGCAAAGGTATCCCTCGGATCGGTGCGGGCGCTCTCGCACGCGTTGAGCACGGCCAGCCGCAGGCTGCTCCCGCGCAGCAGCGCCGCGACGACTTCCGCGTCCACCGCTACCGCCTCGCCCTGCGGATCTTCGAGCACGAGCACCCCACCCAGGACCGGGTCGAAGCCGCCGTGCCCGACGAAATGCAGGGCGCGCGGGCCGTGCCGGAGCGCATCCTGCAAGGCATCCACGGTCGCGGCCACCCGGCCGACGTCCACCCGCCCGCCCAACGCGTCCAGCGCGTCCTCGATCCGGGCATATTCGGGTCCGGCCTCTAGTTTGGGGTAGCCGCGCGGGGATGCGATGGCGACCAGCACGCTCAAGGCCGTACCGGGCAGCCTCTGGCGCTCAAAGGGGCCGGCCAGGTAACGCACCAGCGGCGTGCGCGGGTCCAGGGCGATGAAGCCGCCAGTCTCGGCATCGTAGCAGCACTCCCACGGCAGCTCATGCAACTCAGGCGGCTCGATCCGCAGGCGCACCCGCAGGCCCTCGTCCAGGCCGAGCCGCGCCAGGCTGGCCCGGTAGAGCTCCATGATCGGCGCGGGGAACAGCCACGTCATCAGGGCAGCGCCCAAAGCGCGCAACCCCGCGCGGTCCAGCGTCAGACTTCGCAGCGCAGAGAGGCCATTGGCGACGCTGGTTTGAATCTCCGCAGATGCAGCCGAGGGTTGCGCCGACTCGTGGGCCGGGCTATCCAGCACGCGCAGCGCGTAGTCGTCTGCCCTGCCCGCGCTCACCAGGAGGTCGAAGTTTTGGTAATACGTGGTCTTCGGCATGTCCTTACATCCCAATCTGATCGCAGGGGCGATTCCTTCGACAGCCTCAGGAAGGCTCCTCAGTGGTCGCCCACCACAGGGCAGGCACAACACCTACATCGCGTCGGGAGTACGCGTTGGCGTGGGCGTCAGCGTCGGCGTGGGCGGCGTAGGTGTACTGGTCACGAACCCGCCGTCCTCGTAGGTAGGTGTCGGCAGCGGTGTGGGCGCGGCCATGAGGGTGACGGTTACCTGCGCCTGGCCAATCCGCGCCTGCGTATCGTGCGCGGTCACCGTTATTATGTAGACCCCACCCGCCGGATATGCATGACGCGCTGTGAAGGTCGGAACGCTATCGGTGTTCTGCGAAGCGCCATCCCCCCAGTTGACCACGATCTGGCTGATGTATCCGCCGACGCAACCCGGAGCGGCCCGGCCGCGCAGGCTGACGGTCAGGCCGTCAGTCCAGGGCGCGGTCAGGTTCACTTGGGGTGGCAGACAGCAGACCGCTCTGTCCGGTGAAAAAAGCTGAGGCGCTGCCACAGAACGGCCGGTGCGTTCCGCGATTAACGTCTGCGCATCCGCCTCGATCTCGTAAAGCAATTCTCTGATCCCGAGCCGGTCGGCCCATGTTTCGATCTCACAACCATCCTGGGTCACCGTGACCCGATCGAACTTGCCGTCGGCGCCGATGATCGCCCATTCCGAAGCCCTCACGAGCCGACTGGCGCCAATCTTCTCCCCTACCTGGGGCGTAATCGTGGCGAAACCGTAGGCCACGTGCACCAACGTCACTTGTTGCGCGGGCAGATAGGCCACCATCGTCAGGGCGCCGGTCAGCGGCGCGGAGGTGGAAGGCGCTAACGAGGGTGTTGGCCGCGCCCCACCCACCAGCAACGGAGCGGGAGGTATGAAGTTGCTGACGGTGATGACTGCCCTGGCCGCCGGCAGTTCACCGGCGGTGATCACCACGCTCGCCTGGACGCCGGGCACATCGCCGAGCAGCACGGCCCCCTGGCCCAGAGCGGCCTTGAGTCCAGTGGGAGTGACATCGACGACGCGCAAACGCGTGTTGTCGAAGAGCCGAAGCCAGTGGTCGGGAAACTTGAGCAACGCTCGCCCCCGCCGCTGCGTCCACGCTTCGTCCCCCATCCCGACCGCGGTGGATTCTGGCGGGTCGATCTGCCGCGCCGGCGCGTTCCAGGGCGCGTACCACACCTCGACCCGCTCGCTGACCAATTCGCCGATCGCGGCGGGGGTGGCCGTCGCTGTGGGCAAGGGGGCAGCCGGCGCGGTGGCGCTGGCTGTCGCGGTCGCTGAGGGAACCGTAGGCGCCCTCGATGGCGTGGCAGGAGCAGGAACCGTAGCCAACGGTGTAGCAGGGACTGGCGTAACGGTGGGCCAACCACAGGCGGAAACCACCGATGTCAGCAAACACAGGAAACCGATCATCATCCTTCGCAAATGCATTTGGAACCTCCTTTGAGCTCATGGGATGGCGCCGGCACAGTGCATCGAAGATGAGTACGGTTCTGTGCGGTGTCTGACCCGTTGAAAAGTCGCCCCCTCCCTACTTGAGACATCCGATGCTGATCCGCCACGCGCCGGCGTTGTCCCCCTCATCGCTCTCGTTGATCTGGCCCAGGTCGTCGGCGATGGCGGCCAGCCAGTAGTCGCGCGTGCCTTCAGGGACGGTCGTCGGGATCTGGTTTCGGCCGGTCATCGGCACCATGACCGACTGGCCGGCCGCCAGGCCATCGACAAACTCCCGGCCGCCGAGCAGCAGTTGATCGGCGGCCGTCACCTGCTGATCCTCAGAGAAGTAGACCCCCACCGAGAACTTGCCGGCGTCGGCCTGGCCCGCGTTGGTCACCTCCACCTGCACCGCGTCCCCCAGATTCTCGCCGCAGACCGCCTTCTCCGGCGCGCTGACGATGCGGCCGCGCAGGTTTGGCAAAGCGGGGGAGGTGGCGCCAGACCCCGCGATGACCACTTCCTGCCGCCACACCGCGCTCCGATTCCGCGCGTCGTGCGCCGTCACGACCACCTGGAAGCTTCCAGGCTGAGCGTACTGATGGCGGAACTGGAAGCTCTGTTCTTGCCCGCCATCCAGCGACAGCTTGTCCCCGTTCCCGTCGCCCCATTCAAAGGTCACACCCAGG
>MNXL01000388.1 GCA_001871755.1 Anaerolineae bacterium CG2_30_64_16 | reverse complement strand
CGTGCTCGAACAGGGGGTTGCGCGCATTCGTGAGCACGAGCTGGCGCTGACTGCCATCCTGATCGCCGCGTTGCGCGAGGCGCCGGGCGTGGCCGTGTTGGGGCCGGCCGAATTGGCGCGGCGCACCGCGGTCGTCTCGGTGACGGTCGAGGGCTACATCCCCGATCAACTGGCCGCCGTGCTGGATCAGGTCTTCGACATCGCGACTCGCGCCGGGCTGCACTGCGCGCCCCAGGCGCATCGCACGGCCGGCACGCTGGAGACCGGCGCGCTGCGCTTCAGCCCGGGCTATTTCACGACCGCGGACGAAGTGCGTGAGGCAGCCGAAGCGTTGCTCAGCATCCTGTAGGGGGCGGCCGTGGCAAAAGAACGCATCGCAAAGACGCTGGTCATCCTGGAGGAAGCCGAGGTGCGCCAGATGTTGGCCGTGGCGCAGCGCAACGACTCGCAGGAGATCTATCGCTTCGTCACGCAGGTCATCGCCAAAAAAGTCGAGGAGGCCCTGCGCCGACGGTGCGGATAGCCCCACGGAAGGTATACCCATCATATCAAAGCCTCAACTTGACAAAGCGCCAGTGTTGCATATAATTCAACGTACATTGAACTATAAACGAGAACATCAAGCCATGCAACGAATTATCCCGCCACCCACCGATCTGCAGGTCCTGGTCGAGCACCTGCGGGTGCTGGCCGAGCCAAAGCGCCTGCTGATCTTCCATCTCATCATGGAAGGGGTGCAGTGCAACTGCGAGCTGGGCGAGGCGCTGGACATGCCGCCCAATCTCATCTCGCATCACATGCGGGTCCTGCGCGAAGCGGGGCTGGTGGACTCGGAACGCGATCCGTTCGATGCGCGCTGGGTTTATTACTCCGTGAATCTTGACGCGTTAGCGGCGCTCAACCGGGCTTTCGGCGCCTTCTTCGACCCGGCGCGCGTCCAGCCCCGGCGCCTGACCTGCGGGCCGCAGTGCGTGCCGGTTGCGCCTGAGTTGGTGGCGCTGGGCGCGCGCTGACAGCATGCTTTTTTTGCCAGACTACTTCAACGGAGGTTGAACTTTCATGACTGACCAAATTTCCATCTTTGATCCGACGTCCGGCCGTGCGCTGAACGCCGTCGTAGAGCTCTTCGATCCACCGATGTGCTGCCCGACCGGCCTGTGCGGCCCCACCCTCGATCAAACCCTGCTGGACGTCAGCGAGATGGTCCTGGCATTGCAGGCGGCCGGCGTGCGCGTCGAGCGCTACCAGATGAGCAGCAATCCCAACGCGTTTCTCAAAAACGCCGAGGTGATGCGCCTGGTGCGCGAGCAACAGATGGCCGCGCTGCCGATCACCACCGTCCATGGCCAGGTCGTCAAAGCCGGCGCCTATCCCACTCTTACCGAGTTACGCTCCCATCTAAACGGAGCTGCCCAATGACCGCCTCCTTCCCCCTTGTCTACTTGTCTACTTGCCTACCACTTTCCCAGCCAACGAACGGAGCCGCCTGATGGCCACCCAATTCATCTTCTTCTCCGGCAAAGGCGGCGTGGGTAAGACCAGCATGGCTTGCACGCACGCCGTCCGCTACGCCGATGAAGGCAAGCGCACGCTCATCGTCACCACCGACCCGGCCTCCAACCTGGCGGATGTCTTCGAGCAGGAGATCGGCCATCACGTGACGCCGATTGCGGGCGTCCCCAACCCTTCGACAGGCTCAGGGCAGCGCCTGTGGGCGATGGAAATTGACTCGGATCGCGCCACGCAGGAGTACATTGATCGGGCAATGGCGCCCATCCGCGCCGCCTTTCCGCCCCAGATCGTGCAGGTGATGGAGGAGCAGATGAGCGGCCCCTGCACGGCGGAAGTGGCGGCTTTCGACCGCTTCACCGACTTTCTGGATGTCCCCGCCGAAGACGGCGCAACTTTCGATGTCGTGATCTTCGACACCGCGCCGACGGGTCACACCATCCGCCTGCTGGAACTGCCCGCCGAGTGGAGCCAGTCCATCGACGCGGCCAGCGCGGGCAGCGGGCAGACCTGCCTGGGACCCGCGGCGGCCATCCAGGACGCGAAGCACAAGTACGAGCGCGCTCTGGCCGCCATGCGCGAGTCCGCACAGACCCGTTTCGTGTTCGTCCTCCATCCCGAGGCAATTTCCATCAAGGAGACCCGCCGGGCCATCACGGAATTGCAGAAACTGGACATCGCCAACTTCCGCCTGATTATCAACGGCATCATCCCGCCCGGCGGCGCGGGGAACCCGCTCTTTGCCGCCCGCGCCCAAATGCAGGCCGGTTACCTCGCCCAAATCGAGCGCGAGTTCGCCTTCCCCCAAGGGCGCATGGCCCTGCTGGCAGATGAAATCAAGGGCGCGGAGAAACTGCGGCAGGTCGGGAGGATTTTCTTCGACGGTGAAAACTATGGCAGTGAAGACTTCAGTCGTCCCACAGCCGGCGAGCGACTGGAGTCGCTGCTACCAAGACAGACGATCTTCGGGGCCGGCGACGTGCGGGCGCGGCTGTCGCCGAACGGCCATCGGCGGACGGTTTTCTTCGCGGGCAAGGGCGGCGTCGGCAAGACGGTCGCTTCGTGCGTCACCGCCGTCTGGCTGGCGCGGCAGGGCTTCAAGACTCTGCTGCTGACCACCGATCCGGCCGCACACCTGGGGGACGTGCTGGACACGCCGGTCGGCGATGAGGTCACGGCAGTCAGCGGGCAACCCAACCTCTGGGCTGTCAACATTGATCCGAAAGCCGCGGCCGAAACCTACAAGCTGCGCATCCTGAACGACGCGCGCCAGCGCGGACGGCCCGAGTCAGCGATCAAGACGATGGAAGAGGAACTCAACTCGCCCTGCACCGAGGAGATGGCGGCCTTCGACAAGTTCATCGAGTACGCCTCGCAGGAGGGCTGGCAGGCGGTAGTCTTCGATACTGCGCCGACGGGTCACACGTTGCGCCTGCTGGAATTGCCCGTGGACTGGAGCAAGCAAATTGACGTGAAGATCTTCGCCTCGGTGGACGCGACCGCCGCGGACGACGTGGCCAAGCAACGCTTCGGGAAAGTCATCGCGATGATGTCCGACCCCGAGCAGAGCACCTTCGCCTTCGTGATGTATCCCGAAGCCACGCCGATCCTCGAAGCCTGGCGCGCTGCGCAAGAGCTGGGCACGGTCGGCGTTCACCCGGGCCTGGTGGTCGCCAACATGGTGATTCCGCCGGAACAAACCACCACGCCCTTCGTGCAGTCGCGCCGCGCCATGCAGGAGAAATACCTGGGCGAGATCGTTGACCGCTTCGGTGTGCCGGTCCTCCAGATTCCGCTGTTACCGCGCGAGGTCAAAGGGCTGGCGATGCTGGCCGATTTGGGCGATGCTGTCTTCACAAATACAAACGGACCTGGAAATCATCCTCAACCACGAAAGGTAAGTGAGGTTGTTGCATGAGCCAGCGCAAAGTGCTTTTTCTCTGCACTGGCAACTCTTGTCGCTCGCAGATGGCCGAGGCGATCGTGAACGCCCGCCTGGGTGACGCGTGGGCGGCCTACAGCGCGGGCACGCAGCCGGCCGGTTACGTGCATCCGCTGGCGCGCCAGGTCCTGGCTGAGATCGGGATCGAGCACCAAGGGCGTTCCAAGTCGGCCGACGAGTACCGCCAGATGTCGTTCGACCTGGTGGTGACGGTGTGCGACGACGCTGCGGAGAACTGCCCGGTGTGGCTCGGCCGGGGCAAGCGCGTCCACCTGGGCTTCCCTGATCCGGCCAAGGCTCAGGGGACCGACGCAGAAGTCCTGGCGATCTTCCGCTCCGTGCGCGACGACATCGCCCGGAGCCTCCCTGCCTATCTCACCCAATTCTCAGGAGAGTCACGATGACAGACCTTATGTTGAGCGACATCGCGATCGCGCCGCCGGAAGTGGTGCGTCATGCCTCCCGCGATCTGGCTGCCGCCCTGGCTGAGGCGCCTGCGTTCACGGCGTTCGAGCAGGCGGCCGCGGCCTTTCGGCAAGACGAGACAGCCCAGCGCGGCATCCAGGCGTACCAGCAGAAACAACAGGCGTTGCAGATGATGCTGATGCTGAACGCCGTCAGCCCCGAGGACCGGGCCGAGCTGAATCGGCTGTATCAGGGCTTCGCAACTCGACCGTCCGTGCTGGCCTACATCCAGGCCGAGGCGGAGGTGCGTGAGTTGTGCCAGGCAGTGGCCGACCGGCTTTCCCAGCACATCGGCTTCGATTTCGCCGCCACGTGCGGCTCAGGCTGCTGTTAGGAGGCGCGCCATGAATGATCACCACAAGCTGACCCCCACGCTGGTCGAAGCCGTTGATGTGCTGGCGGAAAATCTGACGGCGTCCGAGCCGTTCGTCGCCCTGGAAGGGGCCTATACACGCCTGCAAGGTGACGCTCAGGCGCGCGACCTGCAACAACGGTTCAAACAGGCCGACGCGGTCCTCCGCGAACGCCAGGCCAATCGCACGCTGACCCAGGCGGATATGGCCCACTACCGCACCCTCCAGGCCGAAATGCAGGCCAATGCGCTGATCGCCGGCTATCAGCAAACACAGCAGGGCATCGTCGCCTATCTGCAGGACATCAACCGCGATCTCAGTCAACTGCTGGGGGTGGATTTCGCCGGCCTGGCCAAGCGTTCAGGGTGCTGCTGAGATGGAAGCGGTTATCGTACGAATCGTGGGCGCGACCGACGCCTGGCAGGCGGCAGCCGACACTGCGCGGCGCCGCCTGACGACGGCTTTTGGTCCCCAGGTTCAGGTAGAATACTACACGGCTACCTCGCCCGAGATCGGCCGTTTCCCCCAGGCGCTGGCGCTGATCCGGCTGGGCAACGCGCCGCTGCCGCTCGTGTTCATCGGCGAGGAGCTCTTCTCGACCGGTGGCAAAATCCAAATCCCAGAGATCAGCCGCCGGTTGGAGGTGCTCGGGTTGCGGCGAGACAGTCCCTGAGGGTAAAAACGTCCACCGGAATCGAGGCTTCAGCCGGTTTCTGCCGTTAACAACCCAACCGGCTAAAGCCTCGATTCCAGAGTGGGCGACGCGATTTCCGGGGCAGGCATAAGGTGTTGCCCTGAGAAAGAAAACTCAATGAATGGAGGAATCGCATCATGTCGGAAACTGTATCGTCGGTGGCGACGCGCCCACAGGCGGGCGTCACGAAACGGCTGTCCACCCTGGACCGCTTTCTCACCCTCTGGATCTTCCTGGCGATGGCGATCGGCGTCGCCCTGGGCGCGCTGATCCCCGGCGTCGAGGACTTCATCCACAGCTTTCAGGTCGGCACAACCAACATCCCGATCGCCGTCGGCCTGATCGTGATGATGTACCCGCCCTTCGCCAAAGTGAAATACGAGGAGCTGGGCGACGTTTTTCGGAACCGCAAGGTGCTGGGGCTCTCGCTGGTCCAGAACTGGATCGTGGGACCGATCCTGATGTTCGCGCTGGCGATCATCTTTCTGCGCGGCTATCCGGAGTACATGGTCGGCCTGATCATGATCGGCCTGGCCCGCTGCATCGCCATGGTGATCGTCTGGAACGAGCTGGCCAAGGGCGATACCGAATACGCGGCCGGCATCGTGGCCTTCAACAGCGTCTTCCAGGTGCTTTTCTACAGCGTCTACGCCTGGGTGTTCATCACGGTGCTGCCGCCGCTCTTCGGCGTGCGGGGCAGCGTGGTGCAGATCGGCATCGGCGAGATCGCCAAGAGCGTCTTCATCTACCTGGGCATCCCGATGATCGCCGGCTTCCTCGGCCGGGTCATCCTGATCCGGGCCAAAGGTCGCGAGTGGTACCAGACGAAGTTCATCCCGCGCATCAGCCCGCTGACTCTGATCGCCCTGCTCTTCACCATCATCGTGATGTTCAGCCTGAAGGGCAACCTGATCGTGCAGATCCCGCTGGACGTGGTGCGCATCGCGATTCCGCTGCTGCTGTACTTCGTGATCATGTTCCTGGTCAGTTTCTTCATGGGGCACAAGATCGGGGCAGACTATAGCAAGACGACGACCCTGGCGTTCACCGCGGCCAGCAACAACTTCGAGCTGGCGATTGCGGTGGCGGTGGCCGTGTTCGGCATCAACTCGGGCGCGGCCTTTGCGGCGGTGATCGGCCCCCTGATCGAGGTGCCGGTGATGATCGGACTGGTGAACGTGGCGCTGGGCTTCCAACGCCGCTATTTCGGCCACGAGCTGGCCGCTGCGCCGGCCATCGTGATCGCCACAGCTGCAGAGGCCTGCCCGCCTGCAGTGCAGGGTCTGGGGACCGAGCGCAAGCGGTAGCGTGCGCTGGCAGAAGGTACAATCTCTTTTTTGCAGGATTTCATCGTAATTTTACGATAAAATCAAGTCAGGGATCAAGGAGAGTAGAAGATGAGCATGACTCAGGCGTCAGCCGAGTATTTCGAGCGGGTGGCAGGCGAGTGGGACAGCCTGCGAACCGGATACTTTGGCGAGGCCGTGCGTGATGCGGCCATTGCGCGGGCGTACCTGCGACCAGAGATGGTTGTGGCGGACGTCGGCTCCGGCACGGGCTTCATGGCTGCGGGCCTGGCGCCACTGGTCGCGCAAGTGGTCGCCGTCGACGGCTCGGCTGCCATGCTGGAGGTCAACCGACTAAATCTGGGCGGCCTCCGCAATGTTGAGCACAGGGTGGCGGATGGCGCAGCGCTGCCGTTCGAGGATGCCAGCCTCGACGCCGTCTTCGCCAACATGTACCTCCATCACTGCCCCGATCCGCAGGCGGCTGTTGCGGAGATGATGCGCGTGCTGAAGCCCGGCGGCCGGCTGGTGATCACGGACCTGGACCAGCACGCGCACGCCTGGATGCGCGAGGAGATGGCCGACCAGTGGTTAGGCTTCGACCGCGCTGCGGTGAAGGGCTGGCTGCGGGCCGCGGGATTGGTGAACGTGCTCGTGGACGCGACCCGCCAATCGTGCAGTTCGACATCGCAGAGCGACCCCGCGGCGGGGCCTGCCGACATCAGCGTCTTCGTTGCGACCGGCAGCCGGCGCGTGAGCGGCGCGACCGAAGCCGTGCAGTTCAACTACGGTGCGCTCGCGACCAACGGTGGCTGCTGCGGCGCCGCTGGGGCGCAGAGCAGTTGCTGCTCGCCGTCATCGAATGCGATGGAACTGATCGAGGCCGGACAGCCGGAAGTCGTCCTGTGGGATACGGGATACACTGCCGGGCAGATCGCCCTGGTGCCGGCGGAGGCAGCCAACCTATCACTGGGCTGCGGGAACCCGACCGCGCTGGCTTCGCTGCAGCCGGGCGAGACCGTCCTGGACATCGGCAGCGGCGCGGGGATCGATGCGTTCTATGCCGCGCGGCGCGTGGGCGGCCAGGGTCGGGTGATCGGGCTGGACATGACGCCGGCCATGATCGCGCGGGCGCAGCGATCGGCTGAGGTGGCCGGGCTGGCGCAGGTGGAATTCCGGCTGGGCCAGGCGGAAGCGATGCCGGTGGAAGACGACACGGTCGATGTGATCCTGTCGAACTGCGTCATCAATCTCGCGGAAGACAAGGGTAAGGTCTTCGAAGAGGCGCACCGGGTGTTGAAGCCGGGCGGCCGGTTGAGCATCAGCGACATGGTGACGGCGGGGCCGCTGCCGATGAGCCTGCGCGGCGATCCCCAGATGTGGGCGGGCTGCATCAACGGCGCGCTGCCGGAACGCGAATACCTGGACCTGGTGCGGCAGGCGGGGTTCGCGGATGTCGTGGGGCAACGGAGCCTGAGTGGCGGTGCGCTGGCGGGTGTGGAGGTGTACAGCCTGGCCGTGTCAGCCAAAAAGGGACAAACGGGGGCAGCAGGCGCCGACTGATGCCAGCTTTCCGGCAAAGCAGACTTATCCCCACAACACCACCTGCCGGCCGTACACCTGCGCCACCTCGACGGGCACGCCGTAGGTGGCGCTCAGCCGATCGCTGCGGAATGTGTCCGGCAGCGGCCCGGTCTCCAACACCTGTCCGCCGCGCATCAGCACCAGGTGGGTGGCCAGCCCGGCCGCCACCTCCGGCTCGTGCGTGGTGAGCACGATCGTCACACTCTGCCCCACCAGCGCGCGCAGCAGCGCCAACAGCCGCGTCTTGTTGCCCAGGTCCAGGTGCGAGGTCGGCTCGTCCAGCAGCAGGAGGCGCGGCCCCTGCGTCAGCGCGCGGGCGATCAGCACGAGCTGGCGCTCGCCGCCGCTCAGCCGGGCGATGGAACGCCCCTCCCAGCCGGCCAGCCCCACCCGCGCCAGCGCGTCCCGGGCGATGCGGACATCCTCCGGCCCGGGCATCTCCAGCGGCTTGAGGTAGGGCGCGCGGCCCAGCAAGACGTATTCGAGCAGTGAATACTCGAACGGGTTGTGCTCGCTCTGCGGCACCAGGCCGATCAGCCGTCCCAACTCCCCGCGGCCGTAGTCGGCCAGCGGCCGGTCGCGCAGCGTGATCTGGCCGCCCTGCGGCTTCAGCCAGCCCAGCGCCAGGTGCAGGAGGGTCGTCTTGCCCGCGCCGTTCGGCCCCAGGATCGCGGTCACCGTGCCGGCCGCGATCTCCAGCGTGAGCTCCCCGAAGACCGCCTTGCCGTTGGCCCCGTAGCCGAAACGAACGTTACGAAAAGCCAGCAGGGGTGTGTTCATCGTGACACGTGCAGCGGTTGCTTCATCATCAGGGCCATAAAAGCTGCGGCGCCGAGCAGCGAGGTCAGGATGCCCAGCGGGATCTCGCCGGCCAGCAGCGTGCGCGCCGCGTCGTCGCACAGCAGGCTGAACAGCCCGCCCAACAGCAGCGCGGCCGGCAGCGCGCGGCGGCTGTCCGAGCCGTACAAGCGTCGCGCCAGGTGGGGCATGATCAGCCCGATCCAGCCGACCATGCCGGCCACCGAGATGACGGCGGCAGTGGCCGCGACGGCCGCCGTCAGGACCAGCACGCGCTCGCGGGTCGGGGCCACGCCCAGCGAAAAGGCGGTGGCGTCCTCCAGCGCCAGCAGGTTCAGCCGCCAGCGCATCCGGATCATCACGAACAGCGCGATCAGCGTCACCGGCAGGATGGCGCGCAACTGCGGCCAGGTGATGCTCCACAGCCCGCCCAGCAGCCAAAAGATGATCTCGGGCAACTGGCGCAGCGGGTCGGCCACGTACTTCAGCATCCCGACCCCGGCCGAAAAGAGCGCCGAGACCGCGATCCCGGCCAGCACCAGGCGCAGCACCCAGCCGCCGTAACGCAACCGGTGGGCCAGGAAGTACGACAGCCCCAGCCCGGCGAAGGCAAAGAAGGCGGCCGAGCCTTGCACGAGCCAGGCCACGTTGCTCAGGAAGACGATGCTCAGCGCCGCGCCGAACGCCGCGCCCTGTGACACGCCGAGGAAGCCCGGCTCCACCAGCGGGTTGCCCAGGATCATCTGGAGCACCGTGCCCGCGCCCGCCAGCGACATGCCCAGCAGCACCGCGGCCAACACGCGCGGCAACCGCAGGTTCAACACCAGGCGCTGCGCCAGCTCATCGGTCAGCAGCCGCTCCGGCGCCAGGAGGGGCGGCGCGGGGTAGCGGCCCACGAACAGCGAGAGCGCCAGCGCGGCCAGCAGCAACACGCCCAGCCAGACCAGGCTGTCGACGCGCACTCGTGGCGCTAAGCGCGCTGCCGCAGGCGCTGTCGAGACGGCCGCGAGGCCGCGCACATCGGGACTCAAGGCAGGTCTCCGAACAGGATGGGCTGCACGTGCTGGTCGAAGGCCGCATCATCCAGGCCGTACAACTCGCGG
>MNXL01000261.1 GCA_001871755.1 Anaerolineae bacterium CG2_30_64_16 | reverse complement strand
ACCTGGACGCCGACCAGTTGCCGCCCAGCATCTACGAGGAGGACGACGGCAAACTGAAGCTGGACCGCGCGTCGGACCTGACACAGGCGTCCTTCAACCTGCACGAGGTGCTGGCGATCCACCTGGCGACGCGGTTGCTGGCGACGCGCACCGACAAGCAGAACCCACACGCGGCGGCCGCGCTGCGCAAGCTGGGGATCGCGCTGCAACGCCTCGACAAGAACGTCAGCGAACACCTGCTGCGCTCGGCGGAGGTGATGGACAGGGACGCGGACTGCCGCGATCCGGTCTACCTGAAGGCGCTGGAGACGCTGACCGAAGCCTGGTCCGCCGGCCGCAAGGTGAAGCTGAACCACCAGATGGAGGACGGCCGGATCTTCGACTACACTTTTTCGCCCTATTTCATCGAGCCGTATGCCGTGGGGCAAACCGCGCACGTGATCGGCTGGCGCGAGCCGCCGGCCGCGGTGCGGACGTTGAAGATCGAGCGTATCCGGGCGGTGCAGATCCTCCCCGACCGCTACGAGATCCCCGCGGACTTCAATCCACAGGCGCTGCTGCGGGACGCCTGGGGCATCTGGTACACGGAGAAGGCGCCGGTGGAAGTGGTGTTGCGCTTCCACCCGACCGTGGCGATGCGGATCAAAGAGAGTCGCTGGCATCACAGCCAGCAGATCGAAGAGCAGGCGGACGGCTACCTGCTCTGGCGGGCCAGGATCGCGGAGCCGCAGGAGATGCTGCCGTGGGTGAGGGGGTGGGGCGCGGATTGTGAGGTGGTGGGGCCGGTGGAGTTGCGAGAGATGCTCGAGCACGAGGTGCGCCGGCTGACAGCACTGTATCAAGTCGCCGAACTACCCAAACCACCGCTCTACCAACTACTATGGGCCAAAGCCGATCGCAAGACGGGCCGGATGCATCCGTTGATCTGTCACATGCTGGACGTGGCGCAAGTGACGCTGGCGCTCTGGTGCAATGTGCTGACCGACAGCATGCGCAGCCAATTTGCCGGTGTACTGGGACTTGATGCGGAGGCGACGGGGCGCCTGCTGGCCTTTTGGACTGCGCTCCACGATCTGGGCAAGGCCAGCCCGGCCTTTCAACGTCAGGTCAAACCGTTGGAAAACAGACTGAGTGCAGCCGGCCTGCCCTTCCCGAAGCTCTTTTCCCAGGAACCCAGCCCGCATGGCACGATTTCTGCCCTGGCGCTGGAGCAGGTGCTGCAATCCGAAATGGGGCTGGGATTGCGACCGGCCAAACGGATCGCCCTGGCACTCGGCGGGCACCACGGCGCCTGGCCGCCGCCCGGCGCAACCGATCGGCTCAAGACGGATCAGGTCGGGGGGTCAGAGTGGGATGACGTCCGGCGCGAGCTCCTCCGCACGCTGGCACAGGTGCTGGAGCCGCCGACGCTTCCGACCTGGATCGCCAACCGCACCGACGAAAACATCTTTCTGACCCTGTTCTCGGGACTGACATCAGTGGCAGACTGGATCGGGTCAGTGGAGGATTACTTCCCTTACGCCGAACTGCCGATTGACCCAAAGCGCTACGCCGAGCGCGCGGCGGCTCAGGCGCGGCGGGCGCTGGCCGACCTGGAATGGACGGGCTATCAGCCGCCGGTCGAGGCGCGGCGCTTCGAGGAGTTGTTCCCCTTCCCGCCCAGCCCGATGCAGCAGGCCGTGGTGGAGCTGGCGGAAAAACTGAAAGGGCCGGCGCTGGTGCTGATCGAAGCGCCGACTGGCTCCGGCAAGACCGAAGCAGCCCTCTATCTGGCCGATGCGTGGGCGCATGACGAGCGGCAGCGCGGGTTGTACGTGGCGATGCCCACCATGGCGACCAGCAATCAGATGCACGGACGTGTGGCGACCGTACTGCGCAAGCGCTACGGCGCAGTCGCAGTCGAACCGCTGCTGGTGCACAGCCAGGCGCGCTGGACCGCCGACGCGCCGCCCCCTGAAGTCGCCTCGGACGATGAACGGAAAGACGCATCCACGCGTTCGATGACCTGGTTCCTGCCGCGCAAACGCAGCTTGCTGGCCCCGTTCGGCGTGGGTACGGTGGACCAATCACTGATCAGCGTGCTGCAGACGCGACACTTCTTCGTGCGCCTCTTCGGGTTGAGTCACAAGACGGTGATCTTCGATGAAGTGCACGCCTACGACACCTACATGTCCACCCTGTTCCAGCGCCTGCTGACCTGGCTGCGCGCGGTGGGCACATCGGTCGTGTTGCTCTCGGCCACGTTGCCGGCGCAGACACGGCGGGAATTGGTGCAGGCGTATGCCGGAAACGGCGTCGAGGTGCCGGGCGCGCCCTATCCGGCCATCACCTGGGCCATCGGCGGACAGGTCGGCACAGTGCCGCTGCCGGCGACCGCGAATCGCGTGGTCGTCCTGGAGTGGATCACCCGTGATCCCGCTGTGATTGTCGCCAAATTGGCCGAGGCGTTGCGCGAGGGTGGCTGCGCGGCGGTGATCTGCAACACCGTCGGGCGCGCGCAAGAGGTCTACCGGGCCGTTCGGGATGCCGGGCTGGTGGCTGCGAGCGACCTGATCCTCTTCCACGCCCGCACCCCCTTTGCCTGGCGCGATCAGGTTGAAAAAGACGTGCTGAACCGGTTCGGCAAAGGCGGCGAGCGGCCGCACAAAGCCATCGTCGTCGCCACCCAGGTGATCGAACAAAGCCTGGACCTGGATTTCGATGTGATGATCAGCGACCTGGCGCCGGCGGACCTGTTGCTGCAACGGGCAGGGCGACTGCACCGGCACCCGCGGCCGCCCCGACCGGCGCCAGTGGCAACGCCGCGCTTGCTGGTGGCTGTGGACGAGGGAGAGGAGTTCCCCGAATTCGGCAACGACGCCTACGTGTACGAGCCGTATGTCCTGCTGCGTTCGCTGCTGGCGTTGCAAGGCCGCAACCGCCTGACCTTGCCCCAAGAGACGGCCGGCCTGATCGAGGCCGTGTACGGCGACGCGGCGCCGGCCAGGTTATCGCCCGTGTGGGAGGCGAGGCTGGCTGAGGCGCGGCGGAAGATGGCGCGCGGAGACGACAAGGAGATCTTCGAGGCGCGCAAACGGCTGGTTCCGCCGCCGGGCGACCAGGGGCTTCTGACCAGCCTGAACGCCGACCTGGAGGAGGACGCGCCCGCGGTAAACGTGACCTTCCAGGCGCTTACCCGCCTGGGAGAACCGAGCGTGGCCCTGGTCTGCTTACATGCGCTTGGCGAGAGCCTGAACACCGAACCGGACGGTTCAGGCCAGCCCGTAACGCTAGATCACAAGCCAGATGTCGAGTCAACAGGGCATCTGGCGCGTCATACCTTATCATTGAGTCATCGTGGCGTGTTCGACTACTATCTGGCGCAGGAAGCACCGCCTGGCTGGCGCGAGCATCCGTTGCTGCGCGACCATCGGGTTGCGGTGTTCACGGGTGGATTGTGTCCGCTGCCGGGCACGAAGTACACGCTGCGCCTGAGCCGCGAGATGGGATTGGAGATTCTGAAGGATTAGCACGGAGATGCCTGGCATTTTTGGAAGGGCCAGGCGCCTGAAGCCTGAGAGGAGGCGCTATGACCGCATCGTTCGATCTGATCAGTGAACCCTGGGTACCGTGTGTGGGGCGAGACGGCCAAGCCGTCGAGCTGGGCCTGCAGGACGTGCTGGTACGGGCGCACGAGCTGCGCGAGTTGGGCGGCGAATCGCCGCTGGTGACGGCCGCGCTGCACCGCCTGCTGCTGGTGGTCCTGCACCGTGTTTTTGGGTCGGCGGACTACGACGCCTGGTACGCCCTCTGGCAGGCGGGACGCTTTGATCCCACGGTGCTGGACGCGTACTTCGCGCAGTGGCGTGAACGGTTCGACCTGTTTCACCCGGCGCGGCCCTTCTATCAGGCCGCAGATGATCGCGTCAAACCGAAGTCGCTCACCAGCCTGGTGCATGATGTAGCTTCCGGCAACAACGCCACGCTCTTCGATCATCATACCGACGACGGCGGGTTGATGCTGACGCCCGCGCAGGCAGCTCGGTTCCTGGTAGTCGCGCAGGCGTTTGGGTTGGCAGGATTGAGCGGCTTACCCCAGAAATTCACGGACGGCCCGTGTGCCCGCGGCATCATCTTCCTGGTGCAGGGCGACACGCTTTTCGAAACGCTATTGCTCAACCTGCTGCGCTACGACGAAGATCACCCGTTGCCGCGGCGGCCCGATGACCGGCCGGCCTGGGAGATGGACGATCCCTTCCAGGACAACCGCACGACACCGCGCGGCTATCTGGACTATCTCGCCTGGCAAAACCGACGCATCCTGCTGCTGCCAGAGACGACGAGCGAGGGCGTGGTGATCCGACAGATGACACTGGCCCCGGGGCTGCGGCTGGCTGAAGGGATCGCCGACCCGATGAAGCCCTATCGTCGCGATGAAAAGCGGGGCTTGCTGCCACTGCGCTTCAACGAGAATCGCGCCCTGTGGCGCGACAGCGCGACGTTGTTCCAGTTGGACACGGCCGAGTCCTATGCGCCACGAGCGTTCGCCTGGCTGGCGGAGTTGGTGGGCGAAGGTTATCTGCCGCGCGGCACACGGCGCACGCTGGCGCTGGGGATGGCGAACGACCAGGCCAAGGTGGAGTTCTTTCGCACCGAACACCTGCCGCTGCCTCTGGCTTATCTGCGTGATCAGCAACTGGTGAACAGCCTGCGCGACGATGTATTGGACGCGGCCGAGAACGTGGCGCGCCAACTTTGGGGCGCGGCCCGCACGATGGCGACGTTCGTTCTGGCACCCCAGGCCGACAGTGAAACCGCCCACCAGCCTGCCCCCGAAGATCTAGGTCGGGTGATGGCGCCGTGGGGCGTCGAGCGTCGCTACTGGTCGCGGCTGGAGGTGCCGTTCCGGTTGGCACTGGAGGGGCTGCCCGAGGACCGCGAGGGCACGCTGACCAGTTGGCAACAGACCCTCCGCCGCATGGCCTGGGATGCCTTCGAGGCCGTGGCCGAGGATGTCGAGACCGATCCGCGTGCGCTGAAGGCCGCCGTGCGCGGGCGCGAACAACTGGCGGCAGGGCTGGCAAAAGCCCTACCGGTATGAGACTGCGAATCTGGAGGATCGCATGACACAACCACACCCGTTCATCACCTACCTGGAGGGCCTGCGCGAAGACCGCGGCGCGCTGGCCGCGCTGCGACGGGGGCTGGGCCAGCCGCCCGGCGACGCGCGGGAAATGTACCCCTACATCGTGCGCTGGCTGCCTGCTGAAGGCCCAGCGCAGCGCGAGGCAGCCCATTATCTGGTGGCTGCTCTCTTCGCCTATCACCCTGACCCCGGCGGAAGCGGCAACCTCGGCCAGGCGTTTCGCCGGACGCTGGATCCGAACGGCGACAATACCGCCATCGAGCGACGCTTTACCGCGCTGCTGACCGCACACCCGGACGACCTGCCGTTCTACCTGCGGCAGGCGATCAGCTTCCTCGCATCGAAAGAGGTGCCGGTGGACTGGCACCAACTGTTCGCCGACGTGCTGGCCTGGGGCCATCCGGCCGGCTACGTGCAAAAGAACTGGGCGCGCGCCTTCTGGGGCCGCGGCGGCGATCAAGAACAATCTCAAGGCAAGGAGGAATGACCCATGTACATCGAACTGCACCTGATCCAGAACTTTGCGCCAGCCAACCTGAACCGCGACGACACCAACAACCCGAAGGATTGCGAGTTCGGCGGCGTGCGCCGCGCCCGCATCTCCTCGCAGTGCATCAAGCGTGCCATCCGCAAGGCGCCCGTTTTCACCGAGACGACCGGCATGGAGATCGGCCAACGCACCAAGCGGGTGATCGAACGCCTGCGCAAGCAGATTGGCGCAGCCAAACCGGAGGCCGAGGTCAATGCCATCCTGCCCGCCTTTGTGCCTGCGTTTTTGAGCAAGATGGACAAGGACGGACAACGCACCGCTGTCCTGCTCTACCTCAGCGCGACCGAGATCGAGGGCATCAGCAACAAGCTGTTGGAGAACTGGGCAGAATTGGCCGACGAGAAGAAGCGGACAGCCACTGCCGAGCGGCTGGCGAAGGAGTTGACCAAGGAGTACAAGGGCCGCACCAGCGCACCCGACATTGCGCTCTTTGGCCGCATGTTGGCTGAGAAGCCGGAACTGAACCTGGACGCGGCCTGCCAGGTAGCGCACGCCCTCTCTACCCACCGTGTGACGATGGAGATGGACTTCTACACCGCGGTGGACGACCTCAACCCCGACGATACGGCCGGCGCGGGCATGATGGGTTTCACGGGCTACAACAGCGCGTGCTTCTACCGCTACGCCCGCTTGGACTGGGATCAACTGGTAAAGAACCTGGGCGAGGACCGCGATCTGGCCCTCCGCACGGTGGAAGGCTTCCTGCGGGCCACGGTCGAAGCTGTGCCCACCGGCAAGCAAAATACCTTTGCGGCGCAGAACCCACCCAGCTTCCTGCTGGCGGTGGTACGGAACGGCGGCGCGGCCTGGTCTCTGGCGAATGCATTCGAGAAACCGGTACGCGCCGAGCGCGATTCCGGCCTTGTGGCGCCTTCGGTCAAAGCGCTGGATGGCCATTGGGGCCGGCTGCACGCCGTTTACGGGAAGAAATCCATCGCGGCGACGGCTGCTCTGGCGCTCGACGACGACCTGGAGTTGACCGCACTCAAAGGTGCACAGGTGAAAGACCTGGAGGCCTGGATCGCGGCCGTGACCCAGCCGATCAAGGAGGCGATCGCATGAACGTGTTGCTCCTGCGCCTCTGCGGGCCGATGCAGTCGTGGGGGGTGCAGAGCCGGTTTAGCGTGCGCGACACGGGGCTGGAGCCATCCAAGAGCGGCGTGGTAGGGCTGTTGGCTGCGGCGCTGGGGCGTCCGCGCGATGCAGACATCAGCGATCTAGCCGGCCTGGGCATGGCCGTGCGGGTGGACGCCGAAGGGCTGCTCCGCTACGACTATCACACTGCGCAAAACGTGCTAAAGGCCGGCGGTGGCATCAAGGGAACGGAGCCATCACGACGCTACTATCTGGCCGATGCGCGCTTCCTGGTGGGGCTGGCGGGAGATGATCTGGCGCTGCTGCATCAGCTCCAGGCCGCACTGCACGACCCAATTTGGCCGCTGTTCCTGGGGCGCAAGGCCTTCGTGCCAGGGGAACCGGTCTGGTTGGATGATGGCCTGCGTCCCGATGCTGCCCTGCAGCCCGTGCTTGAAGCCTACCCGTGGCTTGGCCGTGATCCGAAGAAGTGCCCTGATCATGTGCGCCTGGTGGAGGAAGACCCCGACGGCCCTGAAGTCCGGCCCGACCAGCCGCTCCTCTTTTCCGAGCGTCGTTTCGCGCCGCGGCGGGTGACAACGACCTTCATCCCGACGGCCAGTTTCCGGCAACCAGTCTGCAACGAGGAGGCGCCATGTACCTCTCCCGTCTGATCCTCAACCCGCGCAGCCGCCGCGTCCAGCGCGAACTGGCGGAGCCCTACGAAATGCACCGCTCGATCATGCACGCTTTCCGCGATGACTTGCAGGACGGGGAAGAACGTATCCTCTGGCGCGTGGACGAGCACCCACGCCTGGGGCTGACGCTGCTCGTGCAGTCATGGGACGTCCCCGACTGGTCATGGCTGGTAGAAGATGGTGCGCGGGGCTATCTGCTGCCGATAGACGAGCCCAACCCGGCCGGCAAGCCGTTCGACCTGAATCCGACCGTTGGGCAAGTGCTCAGCTTCCGCCTGCGCGCCAACCCCACCAAGCGCCTGGGCAAAAGCGCTGAATACGACAAAGGCAAGCGTGTCGGCATCTACGACGAGGAGGACCAGCTCGCCTGGCTCGCGCGCAAGGGCGAGCAGCATGGCTTCCGCGTCCTCCAGGTCCAGGTCAGCCGCGGCGGCAAGATGGAACACGAGAAGGCCATCGAACGAGACGGCAAAGTTCACAAGCTGGAGCTACTCAGCGTTCAGTTCGACGGCCTGCTGCAGGTGACCGACCCTGACAAGTTGATCCAGGCCATCCAAACCGGCATTGGCAGCGCGAAGGGGTTCGGCTTCGGCCTGCTGTCGTTGGCGCCCGCGCGCGGCTGACGGAGAGACCCTTCGGGTTTCGCGTTCGCGACAAGCGGTCCTTGCGCGGCGAACGCGGTCCTTGCGCGGCGAACAGTGGAGGCGCGCCAACCGAAACCCGAAGGGTCTAGCGGGAGGTATCCCATGCGCATCCAAGACTATCACGACCTGCCCAAGCTGCGCGACAGCTTGAGCTACCTCTACCTGGAACACGGGGTGGTCGAGCGCGCACAGAACGCGGTCGAGTTCTTCGACAAGGCCAGCGGTCGCACGCTGATCCCCGCGGCCAGCCTGACCACATTGATGCTCGGGCCTGGCACCAGCATCACCCACGAGGCGGTGAAGACGCTGGCCGACAACGGCTGCCTGATCCTCTGGTGCGGCGAAGAAGGGGTGCGCTTCTACGCCCAGGGGATGGGCGAGACGCGCAAGGCGTATCACCTGCTCCGTCAGGCCGAAAAGTCGAGCGACCCGATCCAGCGCATGGAAGTGATCCTGCGCATGTACCGCTTCCGGTTCGGGGAGGAGTTGGACGACAACCTGACCCTGGAGCAAATCCGCGGCCACGAAGGCGTGCGGGTGCGGAAAGCATACGCCGAGGCCGCCAAGACCTCCGGCATCAAATGGGAGGGTCGGAACTACGACCGCGGCAACTGGGGCGCGGCCGATCCGGTCAACCGGGCCCTCTCTGCGGCCAACGCGTGCCTCAACGGCCTGTGCCATGCCGCCATTGTCTCAGGCGGTTATTCGCCGGGGCTGGGCTTCATCCACACGGGCAAACAGCTCAGCTTCGTCTACGACATCGCCGACCTGTACAAGGTGGACATCACCGTGCCGCTGGCGTTCAGGCTGACGGCCGAGGGCGCCCACAACCTGGAAAGCCGCGTGCGTCACACTTGCCGCGACGCCTTTCATGCCTACAATCTGCTGGATCACATCCTGCCGGACATCGACCAGCTTCTGGGCATCTCGGACAAGGAATTGGCAGCGGGTGCAGAGGCGGATGCCGATCTGGCCCGGCCGGAGCCGTGGTGGTCGCCGGACGATCTGACTGAAGCAGGAGGGGACGATCATGCTCGTGATGATGTTGGAGACAGTGCCGGTTGGGCTGCGCGGTGAGCTGACCCGCTGGCTGATCGAGCCGCACCCGGGCGTGTTCGTTGGGCACATCTCAGCCATGGTGCGTGACCGGCTATGGCAGAAGTGCTGTACTGGCTCGAAGGGTGGTGGCGTGGTCCAGATCTGGTCCACGAACAATGAGCAGCGCTTCCAGATGCGGACGTTTGGCACAACGCGGCGGCAGATGGTAGACTTCGATGGCCTGCAATTGATCCGGGTGCCGGTCGATCCAGAGAGCAAGAAGAGCGTCAAGTCCCGTTCACGCGAACGCGCCCGGCAATCAGACGTGCCCAGAGGCTATTGAGCTATCGGCCACACCGGCCGAACTGCCGTTGTGTGACTTTTGAAGGGTTTTCCCCACACGCGTGGGGGTGAACCGCGGCGGGCGATCGAGGAGACAGCGCGGGCGTTCGTTTTCCCCACACGCGTGGGGGTGAACCGGCGGTGGAGGATGCGCACCTGTTCGTGGACCTGTTTTCCCCACACGCGTGGGGGTGAACCGCCAGTCACAAATGCAGTCTCGAATTCGGGAGCGTTTTC
>MNXL01000220.1 GCA_001871755.1 Anaerolineae bacterium CG2_30_64_16 | reverse complement strand
TGCGGGGGGGGGGCAGCATCACAGCAGCCATGCGCGGCGGAGGGACTCCTCTGGTATGGGTGATTGTGTCAGGTGAGGATCAGAACCCCCGCGCGCTGCGTGATGTGTGGCAAGCCGGCGCGGCAGGATGGCTACACCAGGACATAACACCGGAAGCCCTGGTCGCCGCGGTGTGCGCGGCAGCGAACGGCGCCAGTCTGTGGACCGTCGAGCAACTGGCGCGCATCCGCGAATGGGAGGTGGCCGTCCTGGAGAAGTGGCGCGGCCTGACAGCCCGCGAGCGGGAAGTGTTGAGTCTGCTCGCGGATGCGTGTGGGAATGCCGAGATTGCCTCTCGATTGCGGATCAGTCCGAAGACAGTCGAGCGTCACGTGAGTAGCATCCTGGGCAAGTTGAGCGTATGCTCCCGGGTCGCGGCGGCCTTGTGGCTGTACGACGCCAGATCGCGGGGGGATCTATGCGCGCCTGAGGGAAATCCCTCAGGCAAAGATGCGGGGTTTCCCCGATGACAGGACCTCCGATTTGTGATATGGTAGCGACATCGCCGGGGAGCGCGGTGACTCTCCTGGTAATGGCAAGTCACACTATCACACATGAGGAGGAATCAAATCGATGAAGAACAAAGTGATTGGTCTCTTGATGGTAGGGATCGTGATTTTCACGGGTAGTACAGCCACGTTTGCAGATCAGGATATCAGCGCCGTTGAAGCCGGGTGGGCAACCTACACATCGCCAGAGCTGCACATCGCATTTGCATACCCTGGCAACTGGAAAGTAGATGCACCAGCCTCGAAACCCAGTGAGTTCCGACCTTATGTGGTCACTCTATACCCTCCGACAAGCGATCCTCTCAACGGCAACAAGATCGAGATGGCTTACCTTGCTTTCGAGATGCTCGAAGGTCAGAACTTGCAAGCATGGAGTGAGATGTATGAACTTGCCGCGGTTGGAGGCCCCATCCCGGAAGCCACAATCATTCAAACCCGAAGGCTAATCGGGCCAGACGGCCTGGAACGTCAACTCCTCCACAAGGCTGCAAGTCAATTTGGTCCATCGCAGACCGTCTTGCTATCTAATGGACGTCTGGTGTTGTCCATCAGCACTTACACGCACGCGGAGGCCATGACCCAGGTACTGAAAGAGATCGTAGCCCATGTCACTTTCGCCCCAGAGGCACCAAAAACGCTGAACAGCCTTTACGGTACACATCTAGAACGGCCGTCCCTGGAAAGCATTGTAGCGGAAAACGCCCGTGGCGGTGGTACCACATGCGACGTTGTTTGTCAGGATCAACAAGCAGCACAAGCCCTGACACCGGTCCCTCCGCCCACCCCGAGCCCGGAATTTCTGGAGCAAGAAAGAAAGTACAAGGAGTTACTCGAGCAACAGAACCCGCCAGCCAGCAGCAAGAGTTCTTCGGCGGTGCAACCGTTGGGAACAGCGCCCGATAATCGCAAGTCGCTGCCATCCAACTGGTGGTCTCCCATCGTCGTTACCAGCGGCACCAAGTCCGTGGACTGCAGTTCTTCTTTCCACACAGACAGAGCAGCGATGGCGATTGACATCCAAGGGGTATACACAGGTACGGTTGTGTATGCTGCTCAAGGCGGTACAGTGATGTTCGCAGGTTGGACCACCTACGGTTATGGTAATCTGATGCGCATCGCTACCGACAATGTCATGGTGGCGGCTCAGAATCGGAAATATTGGCACAACTACGCGCACCTCAGCGCCTTTAGCAAAGTCACAGGCAACAGTGTTACTCGGGGCGAACAAGTTGCGGCCGTGGGGAGCACGGGCAACAGCACTGGGCCGCACTTGCACCTCCATATCACCTTGGACTTGAACAAAAATGATGTCAATCAGGTCGCCGTTGACCTCTCCCCCATGCGTGGTTTCCGGCCCAACCTGTCGTACCCGACAACCGGCACGTGCGGCCAAGTCGAGCCGCGAGCCAATAACCCGATCATTGTTGAACCGGTAATGTTCACTGAGCGCTATCAACCACGAACCGGTCACTATTGGTTCTGCTACACCGACCTGCCTCGCACCGGCGAATGTTACATGTATGGAGTGCCTAACGATGGCACAGGATGGGATCCGTTGAACACCTCACAGTCCCCTGAGTTGCGCTTCAGCAACGTCTACGTTGAAACATCAGGGACTTACTATCTGTGGGCTTGTGGCCGGGGTGGAAGCTACAATGACGACTCGCTCCACATGGGATACAACGGCACGGCCCCCACCTCATCCCAGCGCATGACCGCGTATCACGAAGCCGCTTGGCGGTGGAAGAGCATCAGAATGGATCTATCACGACCTTACTTCTGGATGGCCGGTGGCAGCGACCGCGTGATCAACGTCTGGATGCGCGAAGACGGCATGAGAATTGACCGGATCTTGCTAACGCGAGATGCTGGTTATGATCCAACCAACAACATCCGATGCGGCGGCTACTAACGCATAACCGGATGAGTACCTCGTCTTAGACAGGCGCTCACTGGCCCCGTATGAGATTGCTCCAGTCATCTTATACGGGGCATTTTGCCGAGGAAATCTAGCGATCCAGCTTATCCGGAGAGAGTTATGAAACGACACCATTTTGTATTCAGTTTGGGTGTGTTGATGCTGGTCACTATCTCTTGTAAATCGCCTTTGATACCCATCAAGAGTAGGCCGACAACTTTCCCCATGGAGAGCACACCGGTCGTCGCAGTAGACACCGTCTCTGCCCCTCCTTGCGACATCGTCTGTCGGGATGCCACCGCGTCCATCGTCCTGACCCTGACGCCGCTCGCTCCCGCCACCAACAGCCCGGAGTTTTACGAGCAGGAACGGCAGTACATCGCCCGGTTGGAAACTGTCACCGCGGAGGCGCGCCGCATGACACCGACTACCGTGCCATCGGCCACTGCCACAGCCACGCCGCGGCCGGCTGGCCGCCCGGGCTTTGCCCTTTACCAGGAAAACAGCTATGCCAGTCGCACGGAACCGCGGCGCCAGTTCCAGATAATCTATGACACTCAGCAGTGGCAGCTCGCAGACAACAATTTGAAGCTCCAGCATATCCCTGGTTGCACGTTGCATCCGGTGGGCACGGGCGGCAAGGGGGTCTTAGGACCGATAGTGACAGACCAAGTGGTGTTGGCAGATTATATTTGGCGACGTCAGTCCGTGGTGTCAGGGAGCAGTGTGTTCTACGCGCTGGATTTCGATGACAATTACTATCTCTTCGAACTAAGTCTGCCCGAGAACACCCCAGCGGAGACGGCCCGTCAATGCCAGGCAGCCGCCGAGGCCGTGATTGCGACATTCGACGTCAAGGAATCGGTCTCGACCAGGGTGGCTCCGCCCTCCACGCCCACCGCGCAGCCCAGCCCAAGCCCTGTGGCTGCAGTTCCTGCGGGGACCCCTGGCCCTCTCCGACCCCATTATACTACCTCAATCGGTACCGGGGTGTTTGCACACGTGACGTACTCTGACGGCCTGGCGCCCTACACCGATGACGATGTGACGACCCGATTCGGTCGGGTGGAGGTCTCACTGTCTCCAGTCGGCCTGGGGGGCTGCTGGATTTCCAGGTACAATACCGACAAAGTGTGGTTCCGATCCGGCGCGGTGGGTCCCGTTATGGTTACAGTGATTCCGCAAGGCGCCGACCCAATCGCCCCCCAAAAAAACGGCAACCCCGTCGGCGTCCTCAACGAACCAACCGGCCCGCACGGTTATATCCTCGACCTCGACCATCCCCTCCAGAGGGACGAATGGGTCTGCATAACAGTCGCCAGCGAGGACGGGTTATATATCATATACGGCCCAGACCTCTACTACTGGTACGACAGCTATTGCAGCCGAAAGGCCTGTAATTGAATCAGCTGCGTTGCGGTCGCGAAGGTCAGACCCTGCGGGTTTCTGATGGCGTCCGGCGATGTGTTGCAGGCGGGGATGCGGGCGTGATCAGATGCTCGCGGTCAACGGCGGGAAACCCGAAGGGTCTTGCGGCAACGTCACAACACCCGCCCCACCCACTCGAACACCCCCAACAACTGCGCCGCGGCGACCAGGATCACGGCGATCACGAACCGCCGCACCCACGCCGCGCCCTTATCCACCGCGCACCGGGTCGCCAGCCAGGCGCCGAGCATGTTCCCAGCGCCCAGCAGGACACCGACACCCCAATCGATTTCCAGGCTGACCGAGAAAACGACCAACGACACGATCGCCGAGGCCAGCACGACGGCGACCTTGACTGCGTTCGCCCGCACGATGTCGTAGCCCGCGCCCAACACCAGCCCGGCCAGCAGGAAGATGCCCACGCCTGCCTGCAAGAAGCCGCCGTAGATGCCGATAGCGAAAAAGAGCAGGAAACGGGTCACGGTCAGACGGCCATTCATCGACTGCCCCTTGCCCTCCAACCAGCGCTTCGGTTGCGCGATCATGATCCCCAGCATGACGATCATCACCACCGCGATCACCTTGCGCAACAGCGCCTCGTCGATGTCCACCGCGATGCGCGCGCCGACGATCGACCCCAAGATCATCGGGATCGAGAGCCACAAAGACCCGCGCACATCCAGCTTGCCCTGCTTGTAAAAACCGCCCACCCCAACTACGTTCTGCAACAACACGCCGATGCGATTGGTGGCGTTGGCGATGTTGGCCGGCAGCCCGATGAAAATCAACAAAGGCAGGGTGATCAGCGAGCCGCTGCCAGCCAGGACGTTGATGAATCCGGCCGCGATACCAGCGAGCACGACCAGCGGATAAAGATACCAGGCCACGATGAGTCTCCTTGAGCAAAGATGAGCGAGGTGGATTTTAACATGGAGATCACCGAATCGGTAAATTAGCGAACAGCTTTCCTTCGCCATCTGCTGCCACCTGCCATTTGCCATTTGCCATTTGCCATTTGCCATTTGCCATTTGCCATTTGCCATTTGCCATTTGCCATTTGCTATTTGCTATTTGCCATTTGCTATTTGCCATTTACCTCGCCTATAATGCCCCCATGTCAATACTCACCCTTGCACCCAAACTGCCCCTCTATTGGGGTTTCCGGCGTTTCGGCTGGCCGAAGATGTACCCCTTCTCCGTCGTCGTCAGCGTCAGCTTTCGTTGCAACTCCAGGTGCCGCACCTGCGACGTGTGGCGCAAGCCCAATGACGACATGACCGTCGAGGAGTGGGACCGCGTCTTCGCCAACCTGGGGCGCACACCGTTCTACATCACCTTTACCGGCGGCGAGCCGTTCCTGCGCAAAGACCTGGACGAGATGGTGATCAGCGCCTACCGGCACTGCCGGCCGGCAGTGATCACCATCCCCACCAACGGCCTGCTGACCGAGCGCGTGGCCGAACGGGTGGATCGCATCTGCCAGGAATGCCCCCAAAGCCAAATCGGCATCAACCTGAGCCTGGACGGCATCGGCGAGGAGCACGACGACATCCGCGGCGTGCCGGGCAACTGGGAGCGGGCGATGGCCACCTGGACGAAGCTCAAGGCGCTGCAAATGGCCCGGCCGAACCTGGTGCTCACCGTGCACACCGTGGTCAGCCGGTTCAACCAGGACCGCTTCCGCGAGATCTACACCGGCCTGCAATTCCTGGCGCCCGACAGCTACATCACCGAGGTGGCCGAGGAGCGGGTGGAACTGGACACGGTCGGCTGGGGAATTACGCCGGAGCCGGACGCCTATGCGCCGATCGCCGATTTCCTCAGCGAGCAGGCGCGCCGCGCGCCGGCCAAGGGGATCGCCAGGTTCACGCAGGCGTTCCGCGCCCATTACTATCAGCTTGCCAGGCGGGTGCTCTACGAGCGGACCCAGGTGATCCCTTGCTATGCCGGCTGGGCCAGCGCCCACATCGCGCCCAACGGCGACATCTGGAGCTGCTGCATCCGCGCCGAGGATGTGGGCAATCTGCGCCAGACCGGCTACGACCTGGCCCCTATCTGGTTCGGCGAGCGGATGGCGACCCTGCGCAAGTCCATCTACGACCGTGAATGCGCCTGCCCCATGGCGAACGCCTCCTACGCCAACATGCTGCTCCATCCGCCCACATTGGTGAAGGTGGCGTTGGAGGTGATTCGGTAGCCAGGCTCGCTAGAGCTGCTTCATGTTGCCGGCGGCGGTATCATCACTTAGCGATCATTGCGCTGAGCGTCTTTTGCGATGTAGCAATCTCCCACATGTGGGGGATTGCTACGCTCCGTCCAGCGAAAGGTGTGCCAGAATCCGCTCGCAATGATACGGCGGGATCGTCCTTTTGCACCTTCGGTCGCCGAATGCCTTGTGGGTTTCAATATGAAACAGCCCTAACCCGGACAAGCCGGAACCAAAAAGACGACAGCCGCCACTCCCAAAATCCTTGCACAAAAAACAAAAATTTCGGGGGTTAGGCACTATCATCACGATCGGGGTCACTTGACACCCATAAACACCTTGTTTATAATGAGCGTATGATTCGATCGTTCGCCGATGCTGAGACGGAACACTTCTACGCGACCGGCAAGTCACGCCGTCTTCCCGCTGAGATCCACAAGCGCGCCGCGATGCGACTCACACAACTGGATGCAGCCACACGTATTGACGATTTACGCCTGCCACCGTCGAACCGACTGGAAGCGCTGAGGCATGACCGCAACGGGCAGTGGAGCATCCGTATCAATGACCGGTGGCGGGTTTGCTTTCGTTTTGATAACGGTGACGCATTCGACGTTGAGATCGTTGATTATCACTGAAAAGAGGTTGTTATGATCAATAGCGGTTTACCACCCATTCATCCTGGTGAATTCCTGGCTGAGATGCTGAACGAGCTGGGTGTTTCTCAGGCGCAATTTGCTCGTGCCATCGGTGTATCACCGATGCGAGTGTCGCACATAGTCAATCGCGCCCGTCCGGTGACGGCGGAACTCGCACTGCTCTTCGGTCGTGCGTTGGGGCAATCGCCACAATACTGGCTCAATCTCCAGGCAGGTTACGACTTGAAGGCAGCCGAGGCGGCCATCAGTGAACGGCTGCTGACCGTTGCCGAGTTGGTTCCGGCTTGAATGGTCGGACCTGAGCGCACCACGCACCACGCCAAAGGAGTCGCCACATGCACGGCTACATGGGCAAGATCCTGCGCGTCGACCTGAGCAACGGGCGCATCTGGGATGAGCCGCTGAACGAGGCCTACGCGCGGGCTTTCGTCGGCGGCAGCGGGTTGGCCGCGCGCTATCTGGCCGACCCCGCGCTATACCCCTCGATGTACCCCTCGCTGAACTCGGGAGGGGCCTCAGGGCAAGTTCTGGCCGGCGGGGACACCGACCCCCTCGGCCCGGAGAACCCGCTGATCTTCATGACCGGGCCATTCGTCGGCACACAAACGCCGGCGGCCGGCCGCTACGCGGTGGTGGCCCGCTCGCCGCAGACCGGGTTCACCGGCGAGGCGAACGGTGGCGGGTTCTTCGGGCCAGCACTCCGCCAGGCCGGCTACGATGGGATCATCATCACGGGCCGGGCCGAGACGCCGATGTACCTGAGTGTCGTCGAAGGAAAGCCGGCCGCGCTCCATCCGGCTGACCAGCTCTGGGGGCTGGACAGCTACCAGACGCAGGCGCGCGTCAAGGAGGCATTGGGCCAGCCCAACGCCAGGGTCGCCTGTATCGGGCCAGCGGGCGAAAACCTGGTCCGCTACGCCGCGGTGATGAACGATCACGGCCGGGCCGCGGCCCGCACCGGCATGGGCGCGGTGATGGGCAGTAAGCAGCTCAAGGCCATCGCCGCGTACGGTCGGGCGAAGGTGCCCATCGCCGACGAAGAGGGCTTCAAGACCGCGCTCCGCGAGACCTTTAGAATCGCGGCCGACGACGTGTCGGCCCAGATGATGCGCCTGGGCGGCACCATGTTCTAC
The DNA here is from genome assembly GCA_001871755.1 of Anaerolineae bacterium CG2_30_64_16. Lineage (GTDB taxonomy): Bacteria > Chloroflexota > Anaerolineae > CG2-30-64-16 > CG2-30-64-16 > CG2-30-64-16. The sequence continues at coordinate 1,807 of MNXL01000220.1, read as the reverse complement.
ATGGATATCGGGGCCATGTATGGTGACGTGCCCGCCATTTACTACACGCAGAGCGGGCTGCCCGAGGCCGCAGAGACGTTGAACGCCGGGCACATGGCCGACACGATCCTCGACAGGGCCGTGGCGTGCTATCGCTGCCCCATCGCCTGCGGCCGGGAGGTGCACCTGGACAGCTTCGCCGAGCCCAAGGTGGACGGCCCCGAATACGAGACGGCGGTCGGGTTCGGGCCGCTGCTGGGCGCGACCGATCTCGAGGGCGTGGCTTACGCCGGCCATCTCTGCAATCTACATGGACTGGACACCATCAGCACATCTTCTACCATCGCGTTCGCCTTCTACTTATTCGACCAGGGCCTCATCACTCAGGCGGACACGGGCGGCATGGCGTTGGAGTGGGGCGATCTGCCCACCGTGCACGCGCTGATCGGCCAGATCGCGCGGCGGGAGGGGTTCGGCGTGCTGCTGGCCGACGGCGCGCTGGCGTTGGGACGCCGCTTCGGCGTGCCTGAGCTCGCCGTGCAGGTCAAAAACCTGGAAGTGCCCATGCACGACCCGCGCGCGTTCGGCGGGCTGGCAATCGTCTACGCCACGGCCACCCGCGGCGCCGACCACATGTCCGGGGACGTCTACATGACCGACCAGGGCCGCGTGCTGCCGGAGTTGGGGATCGACTTCGGGGACCGGCAGGAGGACTCGCTGGAGAAAGCGCGGATCGTGGCGCGGCTGATGGATTGGCGGGCGCTGACCAACAGCCTGATCCTGTGCCACTTCGAGGATCCACCGGGCCCGCAGATCCTGGGGCTGATCAACGGGGTCACCGGCTGGGGATGGGATTGGCCCGCCGTGCAACGAACCGCCGAGCGCATCTTCACCCTCAAGCGCCTGCTCAACCACCGTTTCGGCATGACCCGGGCCGACGACCGGCTGCCCAAGCTCCTGACCCAACCCATCGCGGAGGGCGGCACCGGCGGCTATGTACCGGATGTCGAGAAACTGTTGACTTTTACCTACGAGGTTCGCGGCTACGACCCCGACACCGGCGCGCCGACGCCTGAGAAGTTAGCTGAGCTCGGGCTGGCTGACGTGTTGGGCTGATGCAGCCAGACGATCGGATCCTCTCAATAATCCGGGGCGCGAGACTTCCGAAGTCTCTGTAAGCCTGTTACACCAACGACCATCCACCTGCGCACGTACACGTCTTCAGAGCAGATGCCCATGCCGGACGCGGCGCCACGGCGGATGAAAACCTCATCCCCCTACCCCCTCTCCTACCAGGCGAGGGGGGAGTCTGACACCCCTTCCCTCGTAGGGAGGGGGTTGGGGGGGTAGGTGGGCTATTTTCAGAGCAGAGGGTGAAGTCGTGATCAGCCTGGGGGACGAGAATACGCCCCCACAAGTACGTGAGAACGTCGGGATGAGCCGTAAGGACGAACGCAAGGCGCTCATGATCGTGGGCGATCACCATGACGAGTTTCTGGTAGAAATGGAGGCGAATTCATGGCTAAGGTACAAGTCGGTAAGTGGGAGGTTAAAGAAGAGGAATTAGAACGACAACATCAAGAGGCGATTAAGCACGGTATGGAAACGGTACAAACCGAACCGCACGCCGCAATGGTCAGCTACGACCGGCCGACCAATCGCCTCACAATGTCATTAAGTTAAGACCTGACAGGTTTCCCGAAGTAGCGTTTCAAGCCGGATTCGGTCTCATCAGATGTGGATGTATGCTGAAAAGTGACCCCGACAACCTGTCACCATATTTTTGTTCAAACAGGAGCCAAATCTATCGTCTGAATTCAAACGGAAG
>MNXL01000102.1 GCA_001871755.1 Anaerolineae bacterium CG2_30_64_16 | reverse complement strand
CAATATCCGCGAGGTAAACATGCCTGTGGGTCCACAATTCATCACTTGACAATCTTGATCTCATTCAGGCTGTCCAAGATCACATCGGCGTGCGGCGCCAGGGTGGCCCGGTCGCCGGCGCCGGTCAACACCCCGACCGTCAGCCCGACCCCGGCCTGCCGCCCCATGACCAGGTCGAACGCGGTGTCACCCACCATGACCGTGTGTGCCGCGGGCACGCCGAGCTTCCGGTAAGTCGCCAGCAGCCGATCGGGCGCCGGCTTGGGGGGCAGCGCGTCGTCACCGCACGCAATCGAGTCCACCAGCGCCGCGATCCCCAACAGCCGCAACGCCTGCTCGGTGGCGCGCCGGTCGTCGGTGGTGTCAACGGCCGTCCGAATCCCCGCGGCCTGCAACCCGGTGAACAGCGCAACCAGATCGCCGGTGGGCCGGACCAGGCGCGCCATCGCTGCGGCTGCGCTGAGCCGTGCCCACTCCGCTCGCACGACCGCCTCGGCCGCAGGCCACGGCCGGCCATGGCGATACAACGTCGCGGCCAGAATCGTCAACACCTGATCGGTGGTCGCCATCGACCAGGGGCTCTGCGGCAGCGTCCGGCCGGCCCGCGGGTCATAGCCGACGTCGTTGTAGAGTGCCCTCGCCAACGCTCCAGGCGCTGGGGCGTTGGCCGCCGATGCCTCAGAGTCAGAGACGTCGGCCGTCAGCGCGGCGACCAGCGAGCGCAGCAGCGTGCCCCACATGAACTCGAAGTCCAGCAAGGTGCCATCCTTGTCGAAGACCACCAATCCAGCGTCGAACAGCACATCGCCCACTCGCAGCCCTGGCATGTCACACCTTTGGATCGAAGAAGATGGGGTTGCTCCAGGCCCAACAACCCTGGGCATCCAGGCACGCCACACGCACGTACCGGCACGTCTGGCGGCCCAGTGGTTGGCGTTCGGCAAGCGGATAGCTGGCCTCGGTGATCGTCGCGCCGGGTCGCGCGACGACCCGCCGGCTGAAAGGCCCATTGCCCACGAAGTCGATCGCGACCGCGGGTGAGCAACGCACATGGAGTTCTCTACCCTCCAGGCGCAGATCATGGATCTGCGGGCCGCTGCTGGCGTAGAAGTGACCTTGCGCCAGCGCAGCGAGGATCGCCGCTTGAGTCAGCTCCCGCGCCTTCACCCAGACCCAACCCAGCCCGGCATCCTCCCGCCCAGGCCGCCAATGACAATCGTCGGTGCCGAACCCCCACAGCCGCCGGTCGGCCGCCAGCAGGTCGTCCCAATGCACCGCGGAGAGGCCCTTGCAGTCCCAGACCTCACACGACCCATTCCAAACCTCCAGCCCGGCCAGCCCCTCGACCTCCAGCAGATCTTTGGACATCCCGCCCGACCAGTAGGGGTGCGCCAGGAACACGAGGGCGCCGGCCGCGTGTAGGCGGTCGATCATCTCCCGGATCTCGATCACCGCCTCGGCCGTGGTGGGCTTCCCCACGTAGCAGCTCAGATCAAGGGGGCGCGTGAAACCCAGCCCCACCAGATGATACAGACCGATGGCCGGATCGACCGCATCCAACTCGACACCGCTGAGATAGATGAATTTGTCGGCCACCGCGCGCGCCTCGGATACGATGCGGTGATCGGTGAGCGCGACGAAGTGATAGCCGCGCTCCCGATACCAGCGGGTGATCCGCCCGGGGGTGAAGTCGCCATCGGAGAGGGTGCTGTGGGTGTGCAGATTGCCCTTGTACCACTGGCCCGGTGCGCTGAAGGGATCAGCGAAATGAATGTTGGTGTCCAATGTCATGACCTCCGTGCACGGCCTCACGCCGGCTCAACCAGGTGACAGGCAACGAAATGCTGGGGGCGGACTTGCTGGTATTGAGGCTCGACACGCGAGCATTTGTCGATGGCGACCGGGCAGCGCGGGTGAAAAACGCACCCTTTGGGCGGATTGATGGGGCTGGGCACCTCGCCTTCCAGAATGATGCGCTGCCGGCGTCTTTCCAGCTTGGGGTTGGGCACCGGCACGGCCGAGATCAGCGACTGCGTGTACGGGTGGAGCGGCTCATCGAACAGGGTCTGGCGGTCGGCCAGCTCCACGATCTTGCCCAGATACATCACCGCGATGCGCCGCGAAATGTGCCGCACCATGCTCAGATCATGGGCGATGAAAAGGTAGGTGAGCCCGAGTTGCGCCTGCAAGTCCTGAAGCAAATTCACGACCTGCGCCTGAATCGACACGTCCAACGCGGAGATCGGCTCATCGCACACGATGAAGCTGGGGTTCAGCGAAAGCGCGCGGGCGATGCCGATACGCTGGCGCTGCCCCCCGGAGAACTCGTGCGGGAAACGTCTCACGTAGGCCGCGTTCAGCCCGACCAGCTCCAACAGCTCCGCCACGCGATCCTGCAATGCTTTGCCTTGCATCAACCCGTGGATCATCAGCGGCTCACCGACGATCTTCCCCACCGGATGGCGGGGGTTGAGGGATGCATACGGATCCTGAAAGATCATCTGCATCTTGGGTCGCAGCCGGCGCAGCGCTTCCGCGCTCATCTTGGTCAGATCTGCGTCCTCAAAGAGCACCTGTCCTGCGGTGGGCCGGTAGAGCTGCAGGATCACCCGACCGGTGGTCGATTTGCCGCATCCGCTCTCGCCGACCAGGCCCAGCGTCTCGCCCCGTTCGATCTCGAACGAAACGCCGTCCACGGCCTTGACCGCGGCCACCTGCCGGCCCAAAAACCCACCGGTGATCGGAAAGTGTTTCCGAAGGTTGATGACTCGAAGCAAGGTTTCTTTCTCAGCCACTGCGCGGCCCCCCTCTCTCGATGTCGTAGAAGCACGCCACCTGGTGTTGGATGCCGGCCGGCATCAACTGGGGGATCTCTTCCCAGCAGCGCTCAAAGGCATAGGCGCAGCGCGGGGCAAAGGGACACCGGACGAGCGGGATCAGCAGATCGGGCGGGGTGCCGTCGATGCTCACCAGCCGTCTGGACCCATCCGTGTCGATGCGCGGCAGCGCGCCCAGCAAGCCGTGCGTGTAGGGATGCTGCGGCCGCTCGTAGAGGTCGTCGACCAACGCGACCTCGGCCACGCGGCCCCCGTACATCACCAGAACGCGCTCTGCCAGCCCTGCCACCACGCCCAGGTCGTGTGTGATCCAGATGATGGCCATGCCGATCATGTCGCGCAGCCGCTTGAAGAGGTCCACGATCTGCGCCTGCACCGTCACATCGAGGGCGGTGGTCGGCTCGTCCGCGATGATGATCGACGGTGAGCACGAGATGGCGATGGCGATCATCACGCGCTGGCGCATCCCGCCGGAGAAGTGATGCGGATAGCTGTCATAACGCTGGGCCGCCTCCGGGATACCCACCTCTTCCAGCAGTTTGATCGCCCGCCGGTGGGCCTGCTCGCGCGTCAGGCCCAGATGCCGCGTCAGGCTCTCGGCGATCTGCTCGCCGACCGTCAAGATCGGGTTCAAGGACGAAATCGGGTCCTGGAACACGAAGCCGATCTGCCCGCCTCGCACATCGCGCAACTCGGGGGCCGCCAGTTGGAGCAGATCGCACCGGCCTGTGCCGCCGGAAAAGAACGCGTTCCCCCGCTCGACCTTGCCCGGCGGCGATGGGATCAATCCCAGCAGCGACAGCATCGTCACGCTCTTGCCGCAACCGCTTTCACCCACGATCGCCAGCGTCTCGCCCTCGTCCAGGTCAAAACTCACCCCGTTCACGGCATGCACGACGCCATCCAGGGTGTAGAACTTGGTGACGAGGTCTTTGACCTCCAATACCTTGGCCACTTTTCCGACTCCTTCAGACAGCCGCAGCGATTCGGCTCTACTTCCGGGAGCGCCGCAAGCGGGGATCGAGGACATCCCGCAACCAGTCCCCCAGCAGGTTCATCCCCAGCGAGGTGAACATGATGGCCAGGCCGGGGAAGGTCGCGATCCAGGGGGAGCTGGTCAGGTATTTGCGGCCGGCTGCCAGCATGTTGCCCCAACTGGGCACGGTCGGGGGCACGCTCAGGCCGAGGAACCCCAGGCCGGCCTCGTAGAAGATCATGCGCGACATCTCGAAAGTCGCCAGCGTAATCAGCGGGCCGATCAGGTTAGGCAGGATGTGGTCGAAGATGATGCGGCCCGACCGGGCGCCCACACTGATGGCTGATTCGATATAGCCCGATTCGCGAATGCGCAATACCTCGCCGCGCGTGACGCGCGCAAAGATCGGCGCGTCGGTGATCCCAAAAATGAGGATGACGTTGATCAGGCTCCGGCCCAGGATAGAGGCGATAAAGACCACGAACAAGAGATAGGGCAGCGACAACACCATATTGACGCCCCCCACAATGATGCTATCCACCCGGCCACCGACGTAGCCCGCGATGGCGCCCAACACCAGCCCCAGGGTGCCCGCGATCAACACGCCGAAAAAGCCGACCGTGAGGGAGACGCGCGTGCCATAGATGATGCGGCTGAAGATATCCCGTCCCAGGTTGTCGGTGCCGAACAGATAGTCCAGACTGCCACCCTGGTACCAGGCCGGGGGTATTTTGCTGTCGCGCAGGTTTTGCGCCAGCGGGTTGTAGGGCGAGATCTGCGGGGCAAACAGTGCCGCCGCGACGACCACCAGGAAAAGGACCAGCCCGATCATCCCGCTGCGATCCCGCCAGAGGAAGCGACCCGCATAGGCCAGCCGTTGGCCGAAGGACCGCTCGACGTCCAGCAAGCTGTCGGCTGCCTGGGGTGGAGGGGGTTCTCTAGTCGCCATAGCGAATCCTCGGATCAATCAGGGCATAGGCCACATCGGTAAGCAGATTGATAGCCAGCACAACCACGCTGCCGAATACAGCAATCGCCTGCACCAGTGTGAAATCTCGCCAGCCGATGGCCTGCTCGGTCAACTGCCCCATCCCAGGCCAGGCAAAGACTGCCTCAATGTAGATGGAACCGCCCAGCATGTAGCTGTACTGGACGCCGATCACACTCACCAGCATGACCGCGACGTTCCTGAGCACATGCTTGATGTAGATCACCCGAGGCTCCAGCCCCTTGCTGTGCGCCGTGCGGACGAAGTCCTCGCCCCGAATCTCCAACACGGCCGAACGGGTCATGCGCACCAACTGACCCATGGTGGGCAGACCAATGACAAAGGCCGGCAGAATCACGGATTTGAACTCGTCGCGACCAAAAGACGGAAACCACCTCAGCTTGACGGCGAAGAAGAGGATCAGGATGAGCGCCAGCCAGAAATTCGGGATGCTTTGTCCGAGGAGGGCCAGGCCCCGGCCAATGGAATCGATGGAACTCCCCGGGTTGAAGCCCCCAATGAGTCCCAGGGGTATGGCGATCAACATCGCCATGATCAGTCCGATGGTCGCCAATTCGACGGTGGCCGGCAGACGCTCCAAGAGCAATGGGAGCGCCGGGGTCTTGAAGTGAAGCGAGTTCCCGAAATCGCCCACCACCACGTGGGTGAGAAAATCCCAGAACTGGACGATCAACGGACGATCAAACCCCATCTTGTGCCTGAAGGCCGCAATGCTCTCTGGGCTGGCCTCACGCGACATCATCAACGAAGCCGGATCTCCGGTGACACGCACCATGAAGAAAACGATGATTAGCAGGCCGATCAGGATCAAGAGAGACTGGGCAAGCCGCGAGAACAGATAACGTTGCATCGATACCACCTTTCCGGTGCGGAAACCGCCGCAGAGGGCATAGTGCGATGCCGCCGGGGTAAACCGGGTTCAATCCTACTCGATGAGGTGTGCCAGACCTGACAGGTTTTCAAGAAACCTGTCAGGTCTCAGATGCTTACTTCGCTACCCAGGTGTAGAACAACCAGTAGTCCTCGGCCGAGCGCGGCCGGTAGTCCTGCACGTAGTCCCGGACCGCCTCGAACGCCATCGGTTCGTAGAGATAGATGAACGGGGGGTCTTCCTGCATGTAGACCTGCAGGTCTTCGTACAACTTCTTCCGCCTGGCATCATCCACAGTGGTCGAGATCTCGTCGAGCGCGGCGATGATCTTCGGATCCTCCCACGAGGAGTAACTGGCGGCATTGCCGAGCAGTGCGCCGGTCATGCGATTGTAGGCTTCGCCGCTGGTTTCGGACCAGCTATCGCCAAACAGCGGCGGCAGTTCCTTCTTGGCCTCTAGATCCCAGTACTGGCCGGACTCCATGATCTGCAGGTTGATGGTGATCCCGACCTCAGCCAGGTAGCCGACGACGGCCTCACACACCTCCTCGAAGTGGGTGTACGCGCCGGCCGGGCAGGCCATGTCCATGGTGAAACCATCCGCGTAGCCCGCCTCCGCCAGGAGCGCCTTGGCCTTATCCACGTCATAGCCAAACGGCTGTACCGCGCCGTAGCCCAACTCGGGGGTGGCGACAAAGCCGGTCGCGGGCTTGGCATGACCATCGAACAACGCCTTGATAATGGCGTCCACGTCCACCGCGTAGTTCATCGCCTGCCGCACCCTGGCGTCCATAGTCGGCTGACCGAGACCAGTGGTCAGGTTGTTGAAGGCGATGTAGTAGACGCGCGCCACCGGGTAGCTGATCACCTGAACGCCGGAGGCGCCCAGCAGGCCCTGGGCCTCCTCTGAGCTGAGACGGCCGACGATATCCACTTCACCGGTCTGGATCGCTGCGACGCGGGTGGATGATTCGGGGATCGGCCGGACGATCACCTCGGCCAGTTTGGGATAGCCCGGCCGCCAGTAGTTCGGGTTGGCCTTCAGGGTGATGTGATCGCCCTTGACCCACTCCACGAACTCGAAGGGGCCGGTGCCCACGGGATGGGCGTTCCAACCGTCTTCACCGACTTCGGCGAAGTACTTGGGCGGGATCATTTCCCAGCTCCCGGCCAGCGTGCGGAGGAGCAACGGCTTGGGCCCCTCGGTGATGATCTTCACGGTGTAGTCATCGATCTTCTCCACCGACTTGGCGATCCGCCACCGCTCATTCCACTCCATCGCTGGATTGCTGTAGCGCTGCCATGAGAAGACCACCGAATCGGCGTTGAACGGCTCGCCGTTGTGGAAGACCACGCCCTGGCGCAGATGCAGGGTATATTCGGTGCCGTCCGCCGAAACATCCCAGCTTTCGGCCAACGCGGGCTCGACTTCGCCTTTGTCGTTGACCCACACCAGCGCATCGTAGATCCCGCGCGCCGCGTTGTGGGCGTTCATCTCCGCGGTGAGCGGGCCGTCGAGGGTGTTGGGGAAGGTCGATACCGCTACTTTCAGGGTTCCCTCGGGCTTGGGCGGGACCGGCTCCGCGGCCACTTCCTTGACCACCTCGACGGTCTCCTTGACGACCACCTGCTTCTCGACTTCGACCGTCTTGACGACTTCGACCTGCTTTTCAACCTCGACGGTCACCTGTTTTTCGACGACCTGCGGCTGTGGCGCGGCACAACCGCCGATCAGGGTGATCAGAGTCACCATGATCAAAATGGATGCCATCTGCTTTTTCATCGTGCTTTTTCTCCTCGGATTGTCCTTAGGCAGAATTCGGGAAGTCCGGCGCGGGTATCGGCGGTGTTGGGTAGCGAGCGCGCCGTTCGAGATCGTTCAGATCCAGGTGGTTCCGCATGTACTGCTGGGACGCGTCGACAAACGGCTGGAAATCCCAGGGGGTGTTTCGGCCCGTGCGCAGTGCTCTGTCGACGAGACGCCGCCGGTGTTGGCTGGCGAGCACCCTCGCTCTGAGGGCCTCGGGGTCCCAGTGGGTCAGAATTTCGGCTCTGAAAGCGCGGTGCACCTCCTCGTATTCCGGCCGGCCGGCCAGGTTCTCCAACTCATCCGGGTCGGTGGCCAAATCATAAAGCTGATCCGGATCAGGCTCGCTGTAGATGTACTTGTAGCATCCTCGCCGGATCATCAGACAGGGCGCGATCGCCCCTTCGCACAGGATTTCGGCCAAGACCGTGTCGGGCCAGGCCCCCGTTTCACCGCGCAGCAAGGGCGCCAGACTCCGGCCGTCGATCTCCGCCGTCAGGTTGCTCCCCCGGCCTTCATCAGCCAGATCGAGCAACGTCGGCAGGAGATCGACCAACGAGACGTTCTGGCTCACCCGCCGCGGCGTGTAGCGACCCGGCGCATGCACGATCAAGGGCACACGCAGCGCGGGGTCGAAGAACGACATCTTGTACCACAGCCCGCGCTCGCCGAGCATCTCGCCGTGATCCGAGGTGAAGACCACGATGGTGTTATCCGCCAGGCCCGTCGCGGCCAACGCCTGCATGAGTTGCCCCACTTTGTCATCGACGTAGCTGATCATGCTGTAGTAGGCGTGCCGGGCAGCGCGTACTCGCTCGGCGGTCTGCGCGTATTCATGCAGACCGCAAACGTGGTGGACGCGCCGGCTGTGCGGGTCCAGTTGGTCCACGGGCACCGCCGGCACCTTGGGCATGTCGATCGCGGCGTAGTCGTAGCGGTCCCAGTAGGTCTGGGGCACAGCAAAGGGATCGTGCGGGTGCGTAAACGACACGACGAAGCAAAACGGCCGCTCGTCACCGCCCCGCGCCATGTCATAGAGCTTGCGGCCTGCGTGGAACGCCACCTCCTCGTCAAAGTCGAGCTGGTTGCTGGTCTCGCACAACCCCGCCTGCACGACGCTCAACATGTTGTGATACCACGAAGGCCGATGCTCAGGCCGCTCCCAGTCGGGCGTCCAGCCAAAGTCGGCCGGGTAGATGTCGGTGGTGAGCCGCTCCTCGAAGCCGTGGAGCTGGTCAGGGCCGACAAAGTGCATCTTCCCGCACAGGACAGTGCGATAGCCCGCCTCCCGGAGGTAGTGGCCGAAGGTCGGCGTCTCGGCCGGGAACTCGGCGGCATTGTCGAACGTGCCGATGCGCGATGCCCGTTGCCCCGTCATCATGGCGGCCCGTGACGGTGCGCACAGCGGACTGTTGCAATAAGCGTTTTCGAAGAGGATGCCCTCGTCGGCCAGCGCCGTGAGATGAGGCGCCTTGACGGTGGGTTGGCCGCACGACGGCAACGCCAACCCGCTCATCTGGTCGGCCATGATGATCAAGAGATTGGGGCGCCTGGCGCTCATGCTGCCTTTCCTACGGCTGTGGGCATGGGGCCCTCAGAAGATGGTTGACAGGTTGAACGCCCTGGCGTTCAACCTGTCAACGTTCTAACGTTATTCGAAACAGCTATTGTAGATCTGCAAGTAGCTCTCAAGCGTCAGATCGCGCGGGTTGCCGATCGTCTGCGGATCGTCGAAAGCCAGTTGCGCCAGCATCGGCACGTCTTCCTGCTTGATGCCCAACTCCGTCAGCGTCGGAATCTCCAGCGTCTCGACGAAACGGGTCACCGACTCCACGGCCAGCTCGGCGGCCTCGAACACACTCAACCCACGCGTATCTTCACCCATCGCCAGGGCAATCCGGGCGTACTTGTGCGGCTCGCCCAGATAGTTGAAGGCCATGACGGGCGGCAAGAGGGCCGCGGTCAGCACGCCGTGCGGCAAGTCGAAGTAACCACCCGCGGTTTGGCTCATCGCGTGGACCGCGCCCGCGCTCTCGGTGCCGTAGGACATGCCGGCCAGCATGGCCGCCATTGCCACCTTGTAGCGCGCCTCCTGGTTTTGGCCCTGGGCGAAGGCGATGGGCAGCCACTGCGCCAGGGTCTCGATGGCCCACAGCGCCACGGCATCGGGCCACGGCTGAGCATACGCGCAGGTGTAGCACTCGATGGCGTGCGTCAGCGCATCAAGGCCGGTGCTGGCGGTGATGTGCGCCGGCATGTTCAGCATCAGTTGCGGGTCGATCAGCGCGACGTATGCCGCGATCAGGCCGCCACTGCGCCAGGGTCTCGATGGCCCACAGCGCCACGGCATCGGGCCACGGCTGAGCATACGCGCAGGTGTAGCACTCGATGGCGTGCGTCAGCGCATCAAGGCCGGTGCTGGCGGTGATGTGCGCCGGCATGTTCAGCATCAGTTGCGGGTCGATCAGCGCGACGTATGCCGCGATCAGGCCG
>MNXL01000407.1 GCA_001871755.1 Anaerolineae bacterium CG2_30_64_16 | reverse complement strand
ATTATTGAGAGGATACGAACCAGGTTTCTGCCAGAAACCTGGTTCTTCCGGGAAGACTACTACAGTTGGGCGTAAGTCCTTTGGCAGTTGCAGAACACGCCGCCCAACTGTTTAAAGTACTTTGCGCATCCCCTTCAACTGCACAAGGATTTCCGCCGCAAAGTACTACGCCTGCTTCAACTCGTCGATCTTCGTCGCCAGCTCGGAGATCTTGTCACCCAGCGCCTCGATCTCAGCCTTGGTGGGGATGTTCATCCGATCAAGCACCTCCTCGACCCGTTTGTCCAGCCCACCCTCGACCTTCTTGGCGCCTTTCTTGCGTCGTTCCGCCACTTCTCGGAGCAGCTTCCTGCCGTCCGCCGCGGCGATCTCCCCGCGCGCGACCAGCCGGTTGACGAAATCCTCCGCCTGATCTTGCGCCAGCGCCACCGCGCCGATGCCGGCCAGCAGGACCTTGCGCGCGGATCCCAACAGTGGGCTGCGCTCCGGGGCCTCGACCTTGTCTTCGAGGGCTTTTCGTTCCTTGCGCGTTACCATGGGTCACCTCCTGAGAACCATCCGCTCATCATGTTATAACGCAACGCGTCACGAGGGCAGTATAACGCATTGCGTCACGATTGTCAACTCGTCACACCCGCGAAAGCGGGTGTCCAACTGATAGCCGTTCGATAGATCCAATGACCCGACTTGCCAACTCCCCGGCGCCGGGCTAAAATGGAGCCAGAGATGACCCAGAACCAGGTTTCGCGGAGAGACCCGGTTCTGCCAACATACCCTCTTGGAAGACTGGAGCAGCCAACCGTGTCCACTCTCACCACCGAACGCATCCAGGAATACCGGGCCGACACCCATCGGACGCGCCCCGGCCAGCGCGTGACTTCCAAGGAGGAAGCGGTCGCCTTTGTCAACGAGCGCGGGTTCATCTACTTCTGGCCGATCAAGGACGTGCCGCTGCCGAGCCTGTGGGTGGCCGCGGCCGGCGACCGGCCCGTGCCAGACGAACACGACGATCCCGGCCACGTCACCTGGGGCTGGAAGGACGAACTGCTGGGAGCGCGTCTGTGGTACTACGCTAAGTTGCTGCGTAAACGGGCAACGATCATCGCGCTGGATGTCGTGCCCTATTTCTACGCCCTCTCGGAGAACTACGGCGTCCCGGAGGAAGACTACCTCCTGCAATACCAGGAAGGCCGACTGACGCACGAGGCCAAGGCCGTGTACGAGGCGCTGCTCACCGAAGGTCCCCTGGACACCATCGCATTGCGCTCCGCCGCCCACCTCACCAGCCAGGCCAGCAACTCGCCCTTCAATCGCGCGTTGGAGACCCTTCAGGCCGATTTCAGAATCCTGCCGATCGGCGTGGCCGCGGCCGGCGCGTGGCGCTATGCGTTCATCTACGAGTGCGTCCACCGCCACTACCCGAACCTGCCAGAACAAGCCCGCCCCATCCGGCAGGCGGAAGCCCGGCGCACGCTGGCCGAACTGTATTTCCGTTCCGTCGGCGCCGCGCAGGCACGCGATCTGAGGAAGTTGTTCGGGTGGACCAGCCCCGAGACGGCGGCCGCGGTCGAGGCGCTGGCGGCCGCGGGGTTGGTCCGCTCCGGTCAGCCGATCGCGGGCCTTCCCGGCGAGTGGATCGCGCTGGCGAAGCTGTGAAGCGACGGCTTAACGGAGCTGGTATTGGGTATTGGGTATTACGATCATTTAGAAGACCACCCCACCTCCCAGCATCGCGGCTAGCCCTGGCGCGTCGTTGGTGGTGATGCGATCCACACCGCGTTCGAGCAGAAGCCGGGCCAGATGGACGTGATGCGGTTGGTCGGGGTCCAGGGTCCACGCGGCGACGGCCGCGCCCCGGGCGTGGAGATAGGCAATCCAGTCGAAGCCGTCGTCCAGGGCCCGCGCCAGCAGTGCGGCCCGGATATACCACATCTCCACGGGCGCCTGCGCCCACAACGCCTCGGCGCGGGCGGCCAGGTAGTCGGCCGAGGCGCCCCACACGCGGCTGGCCAACGGATGGTCGTCCGCGTAGCCGTAGGCGCCCACGCGGAAGGGCGGCTGCGTCGGGTCCGTCTCCTCCTCTCCACACCCGATTTCCACGTAGAGCAGCGGATCAAATCCGAGGGGCAGCCCAGGGTCCAGGCCGCGCAACCGCCGGATGGCCCAATCCGCACCGCTGGTGATCCGCACCCGCTCCTTGACCGGCTGAAGCAGCCGCAACAGATCCGCGAGCGCCTTGTCGGTCAGCAGCGAGTGTTCCTTGAGATCCAGTTGCAGCTCGACCAGATCGGGCGCGGCCGTGATCAGGGGGATCACCTGATCGAGAAAGCCGATCGGCTCATCGGTCACCGTGCCGCCCTGGCGGTAGTGGATGCCCCGCGCCTGTTCGGCCGTGACCTGCGCCACGATCCCCTGACCGTCCGTAGCATCCTCGAGCCGCTCGTCGTGCAGCAACACGAACGCGCCGTCGGCCAACGGCGTGATATCGATCTCCACCACACGCGCGGCCGCATCCAGGCACGCGCGCACGGCGCTCTCCGAGCCGGCCGGCCGGCCGTGGCGCCGATTGGCCGCGTGGTGAATCAGCATCGTCTGAGCCATTTCGCCTCCTTGTAAGCCTGAGAAGATGAGTGATCGCAGAAGCCGGCCGACCGGCCGATGTGCCAGTATACCGCAGATGAGGGCGGGCTAACAAAACCGCAGCGCGGCCTTGGAATTCCGGCTTCGACATCTTTCTTGCGCCCTCCGCCCTCTTGCGCAGATGGCCGGTTGGTGGTATACTGCGCCAGGTGAGCAAAGGGCTTGCCAGCGTTGCGATGTACCGATTCGCGGGGGCATTGGAGATTGCGCTTACGCGAGCGGCGGCCGGACCGCGATCTCAATATTCCCGCCCGTTACCCCTGCAATCCATCCGGGGCGCAGGAGTTCCGCAGTCTCCGTAGGTCTGTCGCAAACGAACCTGTCTGCGTCAGACCTCGAAAGTGTTCCCGCTTTTTCGAAAAGATCCTCCGGCCAGAAAGGAGAGTGCAAACCAAGGACAGACCTTCTTTTCCGCCACGTTCTTCAGCATCGGCTGGGAGAAAGGAGCAGCCACCATGAAAACGGTCTTCGTGCACCCCGAGCGCTGTATCGGGTGCAAACAGTGCGAAATGGCCTGTGCAGTCGCACATTCACAGACCAAGAACCTCTTTTTGTCCGTCTTCGAAACGCCCGCGCCCAAGTCTCGCATCCACGCCGAGCCGGGCCTCCTCCTGAACACCGCCTTCCCGAACAAATGCCGCCATTGTGACCCTGCCCCGTGCATGGCCGTCTGTCCGACGGCCGCCATTCGCCGCGCCGCCGATCATCCCGAGATCGTCATGATAGAGCCGCGCAAGTGCATCGCCTGCGGGATGTGCGCCATGGTCTGCCCATTCGACGTCATCACCTACTATGCCGCCGCGGGCGCCCCCGGCAAACCGGCGATTGCCATCAAGTGCGACCACTGCATCGAGCGCCAGCGCCAGGGAGGGTCACCGGCCTGCGTCGAGGCGTGCAAGGCAGGGGCACTACAGTTCGGCGAGATCAACGAATTGGTCAAGGCTGCCCGGACCCGCTACTCTGAAGCGGTTTCCGTGGCGGTCACTCAGGTCAGCAGCGAGCTCTCCGCCCTGCCCGCCAACGTGGTGGCCTGGCGACAACTCGGCGCGGAGATCACCCATCTGAATGCCGACGGCAAGAAAGGAGCGTGAGCCATGAGCGTCTTCAGTGGTAACGGATACGAAAAACTCAGCATCAACGCTGATACCTTGGCGATGCTGGAGAAAGCCCGCCGGGATGGGGTCGAGACCGTTTGGGATCGCCTGGCGAAGCAGCAGCCCCAGTGCGGCTACTGTAGCCTGGGGACCTCCTGCCGCATCTGTGCGATGGGCCCTTGCCGCGTGGATCCGTTCGGCGAAGGCCCGCAGCGGGGTGTCTGCGGCGCAGATGCCGATATCATCGTAGCACGCAACCTGGCGCGCATGGTCGCCGCCGGGGCTTCGGCGCACTCGGACCACGGCCGCGATATCCTCGAAACCCTCCATCTGGTCGGCGAGGGCAAGACAGACACCTACACGATTTCCGAGCCAGAGAAGCTGCGCCGCCTGGCCGTCGAGTATGGCATCCAGACCGCCGACAAGAGCGACCAACAGCTCGCCGCCGAACTGGCCTGGGAGATGATGGAAGACTACGGCATGCGCCGCGCAAAACTGCCTCTGGCCGCGCGCGCCCCACAGGCTCGCCAGGAGATCTGGGAGAAGACCGGCACGTACCCGCGCGGGATCGATCGCGAGAACGTCGAAATGCTGCACCGCACCCACATGGGCGTGGATAACGACTGGGTCAACATCCTGCTCCACGCCGTGCGCACCAGCCTGAGTGATGGCTGGGGCGGCTCGCTGATCGCCACGGAACTCTCCGATACGCTCTTCGGCCTGCCGACACCCAAGATGTCCCAAATGAACCTGGGCGTGCTCAAAGCCGACCAGGTCAACATCATCCTGCACGGGCACAACCCGATGCTGTCCGAGGTGATTGTCGCTGCGGCACAAGACCCTGACTTGCTCCGGCTGGCCGAAGCCCACGGCGCCACCGGCATCAACCTGGCCGGGCTGTGCTGCACCGGCAGCGAGGTGCTGATGCGCAAGGGCATCCCCATGGCCGGCAACCACCTGATGCAGGAACTGGTGATCGTCACGGGCGCGGTCGAGCTGATGGTGGTGGACTACCAGTGTATCATGCCCGCCGTGACCGAGACGGCGAAGTGCTACCACACCAAGATCGTCAGCACCTTCGACAAAGCCAAATTCCCCGGCGCGCAGCACATCTCCTTCGACCCTGAGCACGGCATCGAGATCGGCAAGCAGATCGTGCGCCTGGCGGTCGAGAACTTCCCCCAGCGTGTGGCCAGCAAGGTCAACATCCCGGTCGAGCCGGTGGAGATGATGACCGGGTTCTCCATCGAGGCCATCCTGCAAGCCCTGGGTGGGACGCCCCAACCCCTCATCGATGCCATCGTCAAGGGCCAGATTCGCGGCGCGGTCGGCATCGTCGGCTGTAACAACCCCAAGATCAAGCAAGATCTGGGCCACACGGAACTGACCAGGCGCCTGATCGAGAACGACATCCTGGTGGTGGTGACTGGCTGTGCTGCCATCGCCGACGGCAAGGCCGGGCTGATGACGCCAGCGGCCGCGGACAAGGCCGGCCCAGGCCTGAGCGCGATCTGCAAAGCATTGGGGATCCCGCCCGTGCTGCACCTCGGCTCATGCGTGGACAACACGCGCATCACGGTCCTGGCCGCCGCGCTGGCCAATGCCCTGGGCGTGGACATCAGCGCCCTGCCGCTGGCCGGGGCGGCCCCGGAGTGGTACTCGGAGAAAGCCGTGGCCATCGGCGTGTACGTTGTCGCCTCGGGCATCTACACCGTGCTGGGCACCACCCCGCCGATCTTCGGCAGCCCCAACATCGTCAAGCTGCTCACCGAGGGGCTGGAAGGGGTTTTGGGCGCGACCTTCGCGGTCGAGCCGGATCCGAACCGGGCCGCGGTGCTGATTCGCCGCCACATCGAGAAGAAACGCGCCGGCTTGGGCCTGTCGGCCCTCCTCCCCGATTCGATCGTCATGCCGGAAGCCGAGCTGGCGCTGGTGTGAGCCGCACCCCCGGCCCCAACATCCCTGCGTCCTCGGCAAGTGGAAAGGTGGGCAGGGGTATGGGTTCGAAGTACGGGGAAAGGAGGCGCGATGAGAATCGTGATTATCGGAGCCGGGCCGGCGGGCGTCAGCGTAGCCGAGACGGTGCGCAAACACGACCCTCAGGCGGAACTGGTGATGCTCAGCGCAGAGCCGTATCCGCCCTACTCGCCGCCGGCCATGATTGACCACTTCGTCAATGGATCGGCAAGTCACCTGTGGCGCGACCCGGACTGGCCCGTCCAGATCGGTCTGGCATACCGCAGCGGCGTCGAGGTGACCGCCATCGAACCGGATGCCCAGCGCATCCGCCTGCGCGACGGGTCGCCTCTGGCGTACGATCGGCTGGTGATCGCCACCGGCAGCCGTCTGTACGCGCCCCTGGAGGGCGCAGACCTGCCCGGGATCTACAACTTCAAATCGCTCAGCGCGGCCGAAGCCCTGATCCAGAGGGTGAAGCGCGGCGAGGCGCACACGGCCGTGATCGTCGGCGCCGGATTCATCGGTGTCGAGATCGCGCTCTTGCTGCGCGCCCTGGGGGTCTCGGTGATCCAGATCGAAATGCTTGACCAGGTCATGGCCAACATGCTCGACGCGGATACCGCGATCCACGCGCTGGCCCAGATGCAGGCGCGGGGGATCGACGTGCGCCTCAATACCAGGGCTTCCGCTTTCGTGGGGCATGAACGCGCCACAGGGGTCCGGCTGGCCTCCGGGGAGATCCTGGACGCGGACATCCTGATCGCGGCGACCGGCGTCAAGCCGAACCTCGGCCCGCTCGAAGGGAGCGGCATCGCCCATCGATGGGGGATCACGGTGGATGACCACCTGCGCACCAATGCGCCCGACATCCTCGCGGCCGGGGATGTTGTGGCCGCCCCGGATCGCCTGACTGGCGAGACCTACGTCCATGCCATCTTCCCGAATGCCATGGAACAAGGTCGCGTCGCCGGGCTGAATCTGGTCGGCATCGACACGGTCTACGCGGGCGCGGAGCGCATGAACAGCCTGAAGCATCTGGGGCTGCCGATCATGGCCGTTGGCCTGAAGGAGGGGGATGAGGTGCTGCAAACGCGACGAAACGGTCATTTGCGCACCATCTACCTCCAAGATAACCGTCTGGTGGGGTTCCAACTGGTGGGGGAGATCCGCGCCGCGGGTGTCCTGCACGCCCTGATGATCCAGGGCCAGGATGTGCGCCCCCTCAAGAGCCGGCTGCTCGATCCGAACTTCGGTCAAGGCATGATGACCTGGAGCGCAATCGCCCCTGGCGCCTGAGCCGGCTTCCCTCGTCACGCGCCAGGCACTTCTTGAAAGTGCCTGGCGCGTCAAGGAACCCACCATGGACAGATACCACGATATCGTCGCGCTGGAAGCCGAGGCTCAAGCCGCAGAGGCCGCCGGCCGGAGCCAGGACGCGCTGGTCGCCCACGGTCGGGCGCTGGCCCTCGCGAGCGAGCTGGACCGGCCGCGGCTGGTCGCGGTGCTCTTCAGCCGGCTGGGCGCCGCGCTGGAAACGGCCGGCGAGATCCAGGATGCGGTGATCGCCTACGAATCGGGCCTCAAGGCGCTGGCCGCCGACCCCGACCTCGACCTCGAAGAGGTGCTGCGCTCGCTGGGCGTCGTGGGGAAACAGTACCGGTGGTCCGACCTCCTCGCCCCGCCAGACTTGTACGCCGCATCCCCATCCGATGACCTGTCGGCGGCCGAAACGGACCCGGTGTTTGCGGTCCGGCTGCTGATCGATATCGGCAACGCGTATCTGCGCCAGCCGCAGGACGCGCCCGCAGCCAACGCGTACGAGCAGGCGTTGGCCCGTCCCGAGATCGCGAGTGCGCCCCTCCTGCGTGGCTATGCGCTGGCTCACCTGGGCATCATCCGCCGGCGAGCGGGCGAGAACGTGACCGCGGAACGGCTGCTAAACGAGGCGCTGAGCCTGCTGACGGCCCACGCCGCGCCCGCGGAGCGCCGCCGCGCCCTGGCCGCGCTGGCCGGGATCTACCGTGACCGCGGGGAGATCGACCGCGCCGTGGCCGCGTATCAGGAGGCGCTGGCGCTGTACGTGGGGGCGGACGATCCGCTGGGCGCGGGCCGGGCGGGCGCGGCGTTCGGCCACCTTCTGCTGGCGCAGGGCCGCATCGCCGAGGCGCGGGATCTGTTCGAGTGGGCGATCGATCTGGCCGACCAGGTCGGGGACGCGGAGACTCTCTGGCACGCGTGCTACGGGTTGGGGCGCTGCCGGGAAGCCGAGGGGGATCTGGCCGGGGCCGTCATCGCGCTGCGACGCAGCCTGGACCTGGTCACCCATCGCCAGGCCGAGCTGCGGACCGACGAGGGCAAGGTGTCGTTCCTCTCCGGCGTGCGGGAGATCTTCGACGCGCTGATCACGGTCCACCTGGCGCGTGCGGTGGCGGACCCGGCCGCGTTCGCTGACGCGTTGGCCGTCGTCGATGAGGCCCACGGCCGCGCGCTGCGCGATCTGATGGGCGGCCGCGGCCGCCGGCCACCCGCAAAAGAGAACGCCGTCCGTGGTCCGGCCAACTTGCCTGCAGACTGGGGCGCAGGCGCGCCAGGCGAGGCAGTCGGACCCGGCGACTTCAATCCGGTATCCCAGATGGCGCCGGGGATGCCGTCCTTCCCGCCCGACTTCAATCCGGTGTCCCAGATGGCGCCCGGTGTGCCCAGCGCGCCTGCGCGGGAACCGGTCCTCCCCGAGCCGGTCCAGGTCGCCCCCGAATCCCTTCCGCCACCGCCGCTGGGCCGCCTGGTCTACCACGTCCTGGCTGATCGCTCCGCTGTGTTCGCAGTGACACCGGAGGGAGAGGTGACGGGTCACGTCGCCGCGCTGGGCCGGGATGCGCTGGCGGCGCAAGTCGCGACGCTGCGCCGGGCGTTGGGCGTGGATGAAACCGCAACCGCTCCGGCCGACGGGCAGATGCTCGACCCGGCGCCACTGCTGCGCGACCTCTACGCTGCCCTGGTCACCCCGGTGGCCGATGCCCTGCCGACCGATGACGTGCCGGTGGTCGTCGAACCGCATGGCCCGCTGTGGCTGTTGCCGTTCGCTGCGCTGATTGCGGCCGACGACGTATGGCTGGCCGACCGCTGGTCGCTGCTTTACACTCCCTCCGCGGCCGCGCTGGACGAGATCCGTGGCGAGCCGGGCCTGGCGCGCGCCAGTCACAAAGCGCTGGTGGTCGGCAACCCGACCACGGCCGCGGCGGCCGCCGCGGCCGGCCGGGCCATCCCGCTGCCGCCACTGCCTGGCGCTGAAGCGGAAGCTCAGGCCGTCGCCAGATTGTTCCCGACCGGCCGGTGTACGCTGCTGCTTGGGCCGGCCGCGGACCGCGAGACGGTCGAACGCCTGGCCGCCGAACACAGCATCCTGCACCTGGCCACCCACGGCATCGCGCTCGCCGACGACCCGCTGGCATCCTTCCTGACGCTGGCCGCAACGCCCGAGGACGACGGCCGGCTCACTGCCCGCCGCGTGATGGCGCTGGACCTGCCCGCGGACCTGGTCACGCTCAGCGCGTGTCAGACCGGGCTGGGCAAGCTTTCCGGTGACGGAGTGATCGGGCTGAGCCGCGCGTTCCTGGTGGCCGGCGCGCGCTCGGTGCTGGTCAGCCTGTGGCGCATCGATGATCAGGCTACAGCGGCCTTGATGCACAGCTTCTACCAGAACTACCTGCGGTTGGGGGACAAGGCGCTGGCGTTGCAGCGGGCCATCTCCATACTGCGTTCTGACCCCGACTTCACGCACCCGCGCTACTGGGCGCCATTCGCGCTCGTCGGCGCGGAGAGGTAGCGCGCACGCGGCCCCCCATGATCACCACAGTAGGCGGAACAAGTTCCACCCGTATCCTCTCAATAATCCGGGGTGGCTGTGGCCGGTCTCCTGA
>MNXL01000338.1 GCA_001871755.1 Anaerolineae bacterium CG2_30_64_16 | reverse complement strand
TGGTTCCGGCTTGTAAGCGCAGCGGCCTTGTCCGGGTTAGGGGCCGGTCTGTGATCGAGCCCCAACTCGATGGGATGAATTGGGTGTGGTCGTGAGTGCGGCACTTACGAGTGCGGCACTCACGAGTGCGGCACTCACGAGTGCGGCACTCACGAGTGCAAGACGACTACCCTGCGTATTCCTCGCGGAACACTACCGCCACGGTCTTGAGCAAGATCAGCAGGTCTTTGCGTAGCGAGCGCTGGTGGATGTACTCCAGATCCAGTGCGACGATCCTGTCGAAGCCGAGGCTGCTGCGGCCGTTGATCTGCGCCCACCCGGTCAGCCCGGGCAAGACCGCCAACCGCTTGCGATGATGCTCGGTGTACAGCGCCACCTCGTAGTCCATCGAAGGGCGGGGCCCCACCAGGCTCATGTCCCCCTTGCAGACGTTGAACAGTTGGGGCAGCTCATCCAGGCTGGTGCGCCGCAGCCAGCGGCCCACGCGAGTCACGGTGGCGCCATTGGTCGCGGGTTTGTAGACAGTGTGACCGTTGCCGTCCTTCGCCGTATGCGACGAATTCCCGTTGATATAGGCCGTGGCGAACTTGCGATGTTCTTGGGTGTGATCGTGCCCGTTGGTCATGGACCGGAATTTGTAGAAACGGAAGACTCGGCCGTTGAGACCGACGCGGCGCTGGACGTGGATTGCTGGTCCCCGTGAGTCGATCCTGATTGCGATCGCGATAGTCAGCATCAACGGCGCCAGTACAATGAGCAAAATGACTGAAATGAAGAGATCAAAAGTCCTTTTGGCCGCCGGATAGCTGCCCCCGCGTCCGCGGGGGTGTGCCAGCGTGATCGATTCACGTCTTGGTGAAAACCCGATTTGCCACGGCGCCACGTGAGTGCGTTGTGTGAACATGAATTGGCTGCCTTTCCCTTGCCATCCACCCGCCGGGGTGGCGACGCCAGATGTCGCGCAAGGTTGTGTCTCGATTTCCTCAATCCTCCGTAGTTTTATCACGCCTGCGTTAAACGTATCTGTACTTTGCTGCGTTGAAGATGAAACTTTCGCCATAATGTATCTGCTCGATAAGACGGCCCCGAAAAACTAAAAAAGATACCTGGATGATTACGAGAAGCCGGTCCGCATTATGGCGTTGCCGATTTGGGGGCAAGCCAGTAGCTTACGACCAACTGCGGCCGCAGCGCCGGGTCAGCGTGTTCGCGGCTGTTGAACAGGGCTTCGACGTTGGCCGCACTGTCCCCCGCCTGGGCAAGCAGGATCAAGCCGTAGTTCTGGCCGGGATCCCTGACCCAGGCCTGCGCCAGCGAAGTCGTGTCGAAGGTGTACCACTGTTGGCCCAGGGTGATCGGTTGGGCCGCCACGGCCAGGCCCGCGTGATCCGTGTCCACACCCTGCGCGCCTGGCTCGGCCCACGCTTGCCCTGTAGTGGGCAGATTCCACGTCGCGGTGGCCTCGTTCCAGGCGCGCAGGACTCTGTGGACCGCGGCAAGCAGGTCGTACTTGGGCGAGGTTTCCATATAGAGCCTGAGATCAGCGTGGACGATGTTCGCCTCGGCCGGCAGCAGCGCCAGATCGAAGCGGAGCAGAGGCGCCATGGGCGTCGTGAGGCCCGGTGGCTTTGAGTAGAAGAGGTGGAGCAGGCTCTCGCTGCCGAAGACCCGATCAGGTTCCCACGAATAGAGCGTCGTATCGGCCGTGCCGGTGTAGCCTGCAACGCCCTCCTGCAAGGTGAGCGTGACCGGCTCATGGACGAGGCCAGAGTATACGGGAAAGATCAGCGGCAAGTAGTTGAACCGGGGTTGGCGGGTTGCCGTAGGCGTCGAAGTCGGGCCTGGGGTTGGCGTTTGTGTTGCAGTGGGGGTGGGCGATGCGGTGGGCGTCGGTGTGGGCGTCGCCTGCGGCTCCAGCGGACACTCTATCCGCAAGCTGAATGCCCCGGCCGCGCCCTGATAGCCGTCCACTGCCAGGTAGTAGGCGCCGGAGTAGATGTCGAATTGCAGGTAGTTGTCCCCGGCCACCAGGCACGTGTTCGGGGCGTCGGACGGCAGCAAGAAGAGATCCAGATCGGCCGTAGTGGTGATCAGTCGGGCTGTGAAGACCTGGGTGTATTCCGAGTCGATCCGGAACACCACTTCAGGTCCGGTTTCATTCCAGGACGGCTGACACCCGTATCGGCTGACGTTGTTGGCCCCCGCGCGCGTGTCGGCTAAAACGATGCTGCCGCAGACCGCGCGTGTCGCGCCCGCGATGTCCAGCTTGGGGACCGGCGTGGCGGTCGGTGTGGGAGTGGGGACGAATTGCGCCCCAAAATCGAGCGTCAGCACCCAGCCGGCGCTGATGAAGACGTTGTGTGAGGCAGGGGTCGTCCAGCGGAAGCCGGCCGGGGCGGTGGCCACCAATTGGTATAGGCCGGTAGCCAGGGTGGCAAATCGGTAGCTGCCATCGCCACCCGTCGTGGTGGTGAGCAGAGCCTGTCCCCCCTGGTTGTACACTGTCAGCAGCACACCGGGCAGGGGCGGTTCCTCAGCTTCGTGCAGGCCATTGCCGTTGAGATCCTGCCAGGCCATCCCGGCGATGGCCCCTGTGTTCGGGGCCAGGGTGGGCGTGGGGGTATCCGCGGGCGCGGCCAGGCTCGTCCCGCCGGGCGGACTCAAGAGCGCTCCCGTCAGCCCGCTCACCACGCTCAGGGTGAGCAGCAGAAACAGCAGCGCCAGGCGCCAGCGTTTGCCTGGCGCGGTGGATTTCTGAGGCCCATGCCACTCAGATCGGTTTCTCTCGGAGGTGGAAAGAGCAGCCATGCGGGTCCTTCCATTGGATGTCCATGATGCGGAGGTCAGTCAGCATTATAGGCCCACCTACAGTTGGAATTCCTGAACAACCGGCAGGCCCGCTCGTGCGTCAGCACGGCGGGCCTGCCAGACGGTTGACGTGTCCGGTCAAGAGTACCGGTTAGCCATTGATCGTGTACAGCAGCAGCGGCAGATACGTGTGCCGGGGTGTCGGTGTGGCCGTCGGCGTTGCGGTGGGCGTGCTGGTTGGTGTGGCCGTCGGCGTTGCCGTAGGCGTGCTGGTGGCCGTGGCCGTCGGCGTCGGCGTTGGCGCCAACTGGTGCGCGATGTTGATCCCGGACACCGTCTGATTGGCGCTGATGGCCAGGATGAACGGCGTCGAATTCAACTGATAGTCAGGTGGCGGCATCTTCTCGACCAGCACATACTGGCCCGGCGCGACCGCCGGGAACTGATAGGCGCCATCCGGCCCGGATGTCGCTGTATACATCACGATATCACCTTGTTTGAGGGTCAGCACGGCATCCGCCAAGCCGGGTTCACCGTCGTCCTTCAGGAAGTTGCCGTTGAGATCATGGAAGGCGTAGCCCTCGACGATGCCGGTGCTGGGGGTCGCCGTGGGTGTGACCGTTGGTGTCTGTGTCTGGGTGGGCGTGGCCGTGGCGGTTGGGGTGGGCGTCGGCGTGTTGACCGTGCCGATCTTGGCCACATCCACCATGTGCACCCACTCATCGCCGTCGTTGTTGCAGTCCAGCACGAAATCGGCGCCGCCGGTCAGGCCGTTGTTGAACCGGGCGTCGGTCACGGGGAACACGGCATCCTTAAGTTGCCTGGTGCCGGTCTTGGTGATTGTGCCGGCCACTTTCTGACCGGTGGTGCTGTCGTACTTGAGCGACCACGTGTCCGTGCCGATGTCGAAGTACTTGACGGTGATCCTGGCATGGTACACCGCACTGCCGTCGATGTACTGGTTGTCGATCTGGAACCACATGTAGGGGTTGCCGGTGGTCTGATCGGTCCGGCGGACGATGTAGGCCTCCTTGCCCTCCCCCGTCCAATCCTGGGGATTGTAGAAGCCGGTATAGCTCGTCAGGTTCTGGCCTTCCAACGCCGGCAGGTCCGGGTTGTACGGTTGCGAGAAGCACGGGTAGTTCGCCGGGTAGATGCTCGCGTATTGGTTGCCCACCGGGCAGTTGCCCAGCCCGGCCTCCGGCCACCACGTCCCGTTCTGCGGATTGCGGGCGTAGCGGCTGTCCGCGCCCTTATCGTTGGTTTCGGGCACCGTGCGGCCGCCGGCGATGCTGTCGTCTTGATATAGCCAGAAGCTGTAGTTGCCAAGCTGCGGCCAGGTCGAGCCGCTGGTGCTGTCGTTGTAGTATAAGCCTCCCGAACGACAGTTCGAGAGTGTCGGGTTGCGGTGTTCGCGCATCGCGACCCACACACTGGGCGTGTCGCTGGGGGTCTTGCCCAAGAACGGGCGGGACCAGTCGAAGCTCGCCGCGTCTGGCTTGAGATTATAGTTGGCGTCGCGGAGCAGGTCGTCTCCCACCCGGATGTAGTCCGCGTGCTTGTCCAGGTTGTTGAGGACAGCCCAGTAAGACATCACCGGGCTGCACAGGTCCATCAGATAGGCCTCGAACGCGATCGGCACAGACATGTTGTGGCTGCGAATCGGATCGTACGCGCCGCTCAGGTCGTTTTTGTAGACCTGCAGGTAGTCAGGTACCGTGAAGTTGCTGGAAAGACCCACATGCTGATTGGCGGCCCACGTCGTCGTCTGGGAGCGCTCGGTGACGCTCTTGTAAGTGGGCGCGAACTGGAGCAGCAGGCTCTTCGTGGGGGGCTGCCCCGGCGCGGCCGCGAAGGCGCTGGCGTACTTCGAGGTGATATCGTTGACCGTGTTGACCCACATCGCCGAGGTCAGGCCGGCGTTCGAGACGACGTAATCGAGCTCGTTCTGCGTCGGCTGGTTCTCGCCAAACACGCCGGTGCCGACGGCCACGAAGTCGACGCGATTGTCGTTGCGCAAGTGATCGCCCAGCGCCTGGATGAAGGTCTTGTAGAGATTCAGATAGGCGTCGTCCCAGTACTTGGGGATCAGGTGCCGGACGTTGAGGCTGATGTCGTCCACGTAGAAACTGGTGGTCTCGCTGCCGTTGGTGGCCACGCGGAACGCGACCTTGACCTGCTTCTCGTGTGCGCACGAGCTGGAGTCCAGCGTCAGGTTCTGCCACCCGCCCGTGGCGTCCAGGTCAGTAATGTCACGCAGCGTACACAGGAATTGATTATTCTGATTCCACAGTTCTACGTAGAGGTGATCGGCGCCCGGCGCGCTGACCTCGACCGTGTCCACGTAGACCGAAAGCATCACGTTCGACGTCATGCCGCTCAGCCCCGACGGCATGGCGGGGATGCGCTGGGCCCAGTGGTACAGGTTGCCGGTGGCGTTGTCCACGCCGCCCAGCAGCGCCGCGTTGCCAGAAGCCCCGGCCGGCGGGGCCGTCGCAATCGAGACATTCCCTTCCAGCGTCCAGGCGTTGTTGGGCGGGCTGTAGTCGAACCCGCCGTTCTCGGCGGTGCGGCGGTAGTAGTTGACATACAGCGGCGTGACGCCATCGGTCGCTGTCGCTGCGATCACCGCGTTGGGGGTCTTGATCACGTAGTCGGGGGCGGAGCGGATATCACCGGCGGTGGTGCCATCGTAAGTGCTGATGAAGATCCCCGTTTCCAGGCCCAGACTCTGGCGATCGACGATCCAGCTTTCCAGGTTGTTCCAGTCGTAGCTACCACTGGTCGGGTTGAGGGTGCTCCAACCGTAGAACCGGATGGCGCCGTCCACCGGGTAGACGGCCGGATCGAGCCGATAGTAGCCGTAGTCCAGGTAGTAGATGCCCGGATGCGTGCCGCCAACCAGGCGTTCAGGCGCTACACCGACTGGGGCCGCTTTTTCCGCGGCCGATGACGCTTGTGGGGCGCCCGTCTGATGGCTGTTCGATGCGCCGGCGACTGAGATGGCAAGCAGCATCAAGATCATGGCAACGCTGCCGGCCACGATGGTGAACTTTTTCATGTTTGGTATTCTCCTGGTTTCGTCAAATCAGCTTGTAAGCAGGAACCGCAGATACTTCTTGACGTCCTTCTTCAAGCCGGTTTCAGTTGCACAAGAGCTATTGCACCCCTTGCAGATGCGCTCCTGCATGGTCTCCTTGCGATATCGCAGGTTCTTGGGGTCGTAGTAGATGTCGCTGACCGATTGCCCCTGCAGGCAGTTGCCGATCTTGGGCGTGGATAGACAGTAGTATACGTCGCCATAGCAGTCCAGCGCGAGCCCGTCCATGTTGTACGGACACGGCGTCGTGCGCGGCGCGCCGTCCCGGTACATGCGAACCAGATCGTTCCAGAAGAAAGCGCTCAGGTCGATCAACGAACGCCGGGTACCCAACTCCTGCATGAAGCCGATCAGCTCGTCTTGGTCCTCCGGCTTGAAATCGATTTCGTCCTGGAGATCCAGGTTGGAGACGTAGCTGCTGTGGAAGCCGACGGGTTGGAAGCCGATGCTGATGTCGCGCGCAGCCGCCCAGCGCTGAAACGCGCGGGCCTGGCCGAGGTTCTGGTGCATGAGCGTGTATCCGACACCCATCCAGAACTTGTGATCTTGCCGGAGCTTCTGCAGGCCGTCGAGGGTCTGCATGACCTTGTCGAAGGCGCCGTCGACCCCGCGCACCCGATCGTGGTCGGCGCCCAACCCTTCGAGGGAAACCGAGATGCTGAAGCCGATCTTGCGCGGTTCCGTCATCGCCAACATCGCCTCGGTGCTGGTGAGGACGCGCTCTGGCAGGAACCCGTTCGAGATCGTGGACAGCGATTTGAGCCGGGGGAAGCGGTCCACGAACATGCGCGCCAGCGCCACCAAGTCGTTTCGCAGGGTCACCTCGCCCCCGACGATGGTCAGGCGCTCGACGGTGTCAAAGATGGGGTCGTGCAGCACCGCGGCGAACTCGTCGACGGTCATCTCGTGCCGTTTCGGCAACTGCCAGATGTTGCACATGGCGCAGCGCGCGTTGCAGCGGTAGTTCACCACCGCCGTCATCACCTTTGGCGGCAGCGGTTTGAAGTGGGACACGACGTTATAGTCAAGCGCGCCCTGGAGCAACGTGCCCCAATCCGCGGAAAGCGCCTTCTCTAGTGTGGTCTTGTGGTTGCCACTCAATATGAGTCTCCATAATGGGTTCGGATAGAACAGACCGGGGCTTCTGCTCCTTCTCAGAGTCGCAGCCCCGCATAGTTTACTTGATCCAGTTGAAAGGCAGATGAACAGTCAGGCTGGCGAGTATGACTGTTTTGCAATGCTAGAGACAACTTCGCACTTTGCTCGGGCCGGTCTCCCGACCGAGCCCGCTTGTGTTCAGGACTGGCTTCTTTCCAGTTACAAAGGCGTCCTGAACGTGTCGTTTACCAATCCAAATTCTGTTCGTATCCGAGATCGATGAGCAGTTGCCCCCAACGTTCCTTGAACAACGCTTTGTTTTCCCCCGCCAGGTGGTTCTGCCAATCCCCCGCCACCCCTTTGCGGTAGTGGCTGTGAGGATCTTCCGTGCCCTTTTGGCGGCCGGCGAGCCTGGTGAACGATTTTCGGTCGATGATGACGTCCAGCCACGGGCGCGGCAGCACTGGCGTTCGCACCCGGATCCCGACGCGCTTCAAGGCCTTCTTGGCCGCCAGTCGCACCAGCGCGGCGTAGAGCTGGCTGCCCCGCCGGGCAATCGGCAGGCCCATGAAATCGAAGATCCTGGCGAACTCCGCGCGCGCGTCCGTCGTGATGCGCTCGAAACGCGTCTCATAGATCCGGGGATCGTGGTAATTCCAGGCCGCGAGCGCCTCGAATTCGGCCGTCCGACGTTCCAGTTCCAGGCGCAGCCCTTCGTCGAAGCTGACCGCGTTGAGCCTGTCGCGGAACCCGGCGAACTCATCGCGATAAACGGGGTGGGAGTAGCGGTCCGAAAAATAGGAGGAGACCAGGATATCGCGCGGGTCGCGGATCACGTGGAACGCCTTGAACTCGACGCCGGCGAGCTGCCACACGATCCGCATGTCCGCATTGATGTGAGAAAAGAAGTCGATAGCGGGGAGCTGATCGGGCACGCTGCCGTAACGGTCCTCCTGCGTGTACCGCAGGTCCAACTCCCGGCAAACCCCCATGATGATATTGCTGGCCCACAGGGTCGCGCATCTGTGATGGCCAAAGTAAACGTACATGTGGCCGTAACCTTTCGTCAAACCCCGTTGACGTTTAGAATCTGGTGCTGCTGCCCCGATTGGACCAGCTTCTCGGCAAGGTAGACAGCGCGCATCCCCTCCTGCCCGGTGACGAGCGGAGGATGTTGGTTGCGCACCGCTTCGACGAATTGTTCCAACTCCTCCACGAGCGGCTCGCGCTTGCGCACCTCGTACCTGGTGATCCGCCCTTCGCTCACCCCCATCAGCGCGACCATACCTTCCCAACCGTTGGCGTAGTTGTTCTCGTAGAAGTACAACTCCTGGGTCAGGTAGTTCACGTGGAACATGCCGCCCTCCCCCAGGATCGATAGCTCACGGATCTTGGTGGGCGTAAGCCAGTTGATGTCCAGCACGCCCACCGAGCCATTCTCGAACTTGAGCAAGGCAGAGAGCAGGTCTTCGTGGCTGGCGTGGATTTCCTGCTCCGTCTCCGCATACAGGCTCCGGATGGGGGAGTCGGTCAGGTACTCCATGATGTTGAGCTCGTGGGTGGCCAGATCGAAGACCACCCCCACATCCATGACGCGGCTGGGGAATGGGCCGACCCGCCGCGAGCGGATCTGGAACACCCGGCCGAGTTGGCCGCTGTCCAGCCGTCGCTTCAGTTCCAGGATGGCGGGGTTGAAGCGCTCGATATGACCCACACCGAGATGCACGCCGGCAGTCCGAGCCGCGTCGATCATCATCTGGCACTCATCGATGCTGAAGGCCAGCGGTTTCTCGACAAAGACGTGCGCGCCGTAGCTCAGGACATCGAGGGCAACCTCCTTGTGCATCCGCGTAGGAACCGCGACCAGGACCATATCGAGCTGCTCTTGAGCCAGCATCTGCCTGTGATCGGTGTAGGCGCGGGTTTTGTAGGTGCGGGCGATCTGCTGAAGGGTCTCTCCATCGACATCGGCCAGGGAAGCCAGGTTCACGTCGGGCATTTGCGCCAGAACGCGGGCGTGATTGCGTCCCATCGATCCCAAGCCGACCACGCCGGCATTGATCATTTCGAATGCCTCCAGATTAAACAAAAAAGGTGCGTCGAGCAGTATCTGTGCCGGCGCGAGGGCTATTGTAACCCAGCAGACGCCGGAGGGCAAATCCCTGGTCATTCGGGTGGATTGGTGAACCTGCTACCGCAGTGCGCGCACCTCAAGCCAGCGCCGTCCTCCCCCAAGCGCCGGCCGCACACACACACGTAGCCGATCAGCCGGGCGGGATTGCCCACCACCAACCCGTGGGCCGGCACGTCACGGGTAACCACCGCGCCCGCGCCCACCAGGGCAAACGCGCCGACCGTCACCCCGGGCAGGATCACTGCCCCCGCCCCGATCGCTGCCCCACGACAGACCCGCACCGGACTTACCTCCCAGTCGGCGTCCCCCTGCAGGGTGCCGTCAGGATTGATCGCCCGGGGGTAGAGGTCGTTCGTGATCACGACGTGCGGCCCGAGGAAGACGCCATCCTCCAGCGCGGCGCCGTGGTAGACCGAGCAGTTGTTCTGGATTTTGACCCGATCCCCGATGGGGACGTCGAAGTCGATGTAGACGTTTTTGCCGATGATGCATTCGCGGCCGATGCGCGCGCCGTTGCGCACCTGCGCCTGGTTCCAGATGGCGGTGCCTTCGCCGATCTCTGCCTCGGCCGAGACCTCGGCCGTCGGGTGAATCCGAATCATGCTCTATGCTCCTATTCAATGTCATTAAGTTAGGCTGGGGCCGGTCTCCTGACCGAG
>MNXL01000309.1 GCA_001871755.1 Anaerolineae bacterium CG2_30_64_16 | reverse complement strand
AGCTTTGTCTCGCATATTGCCTCCGCCGCCCATCCCAACTGGGTGATCTGGCTTTCTTGTGTCGTGGCGGTATTTCTCGGCAGCTCGCTTGGCTCGCGCGTCATGTCCACCCGGCTCAAGCCGCGCAGCATCAAACTTGTGTTTGGCGTATTGCTGTTGGTCGTTGCAGCCTTGATCCTGATATTGGATGTGATCCTGGCATAAGGCAACCGGTACGATTTTTTCTCTCTGAAAGGAATTGATGTATGGCCGTATCTCTCACCCAAATGCTCGCCCCAACGGCGAACCAGGAGGCTGCCCGGCAGGCAGCTCGATCCTTGGGCAACCTGCTGCACCAGACCCCGACGTACACGGCCTTCCTGGGCCTGGTGGAGGCAGTCAACGTCGATCCGACCGTCCAGCAGTTGGCCGGGCAGATGCGCACCCACCAGGCGGCCCTGCAGATGGGCCGCGAGCCCGACCAGCACGCCGCGGCATTAGCGCGCGTGGAGGCCGAGGTCGAGGCGTTGCCGGTCGTCCAGGAGTACCGCCAGGCCGAAGCCGCCGCGCGGCGCCTGTTCCAGGTCGTGGACGCGCTCATCAGCCAGGAAGCCGGCGTGGCCTTCGCCGCGAACGCCCAGCGCAGCGGTTGCGGCTGTGACGGTTGATCCCAGGGAGGACAGACACGTAGATACGACGTTACAACTCCCAGCGGCGCTGCACGAGGCGGCGCGCACCCTCGGTGAGGCCCTGCGCACTGACAATTATGTGAGCGCCTATCGGGAAGCCAACGCGCGCGCCGAAGCCGACGCGGCGGCTACAGGGCTGGAGCAGCAGCTTGCCAGCCTGTACGAAGATCTGCTTGCGCGCCAGCAGGCTGGGGAGACGCTCAGCCAGGAACAGCGCACGGCTTTCTACAGCCTGCGGCGCCAGGTGCAGACGCAGCCCAGCCTCGTCGCACGCGATGAAGCCCTGGCGCAGCTCAAGCCGGTCTTCGCCGACCTGGCCGGCGAGATCAGCGCCGCCCTGGAAGTGGACTACACGGCCCTGGCGCGTTAGCGCGGCCGGTTGGATCGTCATGTGCCATCTCCGCTGCCGACGCCTACGGTTGAAACCGTAGTCTGGCACAACCCAAACCCGTTGAAACGGGTTGCCCCCACGAGGCGCAGTGCGTTTCAACGCACTTGGCGTGCCAGCCGGTGATTTCAATCACCGGTCCGCGCGATGGTGCGGCCAGCGTGGGCCAGGTGGGCAACCATGTGGCCATCGAGCTGACCAACGCCGGCGGCGATGCCCGCATGTGTTGCACGACCGCCGTAGGCGCCGGTTCGGAGCAGCATGTCGGCATCGGCAAGCGCGCCCGACGCGTGATCGTAATCAACGGCTGCGCCAACCGCTGTGCGAGCAAGGTCATGGAGCAGCGGGGCGTCGAGGTGGATCATGAGTACGTGATCGCCAAGATGGGGGTGAGCAAGATATCAACGCTCGATTTCGGTGAGGCCGACGTCGCGCGCATCGCCGCGCAGATCGCACAAGAGGTCGGCCTGACCCCGCCCGCGGCTAAGTGAACGCGAATACGGCAATGGTGCATGGCGGCGCGCCAGTGCCTGGCGCGCCGCCGTCCGAAATGGACAGCCCTTCTGGAGATTGATTCAATGACTCCTACGCTCTTATTGCTCATCAAAGTCCTCGTGGCGAGCCTGATTGCCGGCTTCGTCACTGCCTCCATCAAGTCCTGGGTGGACCGTTTCTTCCTGGTCATTCTGCTCACGGGCCTGGTGGGACTGCCCATCCAGCGGGCCATCACCATCAACCTGGTGGTGGTGGCCCTGGCCTCGCTGATGATGGCCTTGCGTCAGAGCGGGGCGCTGAAATCGGTGCGCGGAGATTGGGCCATGCTCATCTTGCCGGCCGTGTTGGGCGGCATGTTGGGGCGCTTGCTCGGTCTGCAAACCCCGGCGCGCACCCTGCTGGTTGTGCTGGGCGCGTACGCCATCCTGGCCGGCCTGCGCATGGTGTTCATCAAGCCGTTGCCCGAACGCGATGACAAGGCGCACCCGGCCTGGCTGGCGCCGGTGGCCTCCCTGTTCGGCGGGTTGACCGGCCTGATTTCGGCGGGGGGCAAGCCCTTCAGCGTGCCGATTTACAACTGGGCGATGGGACACCATCCGCAGCGCGCCTATGCGCTGGCCTCGGTGGGCGTTACGGCCGCGGCATGGAGCGCGGTCGGCGCGCAGGTGGCAGTGGGAACCCCGCTCGCACACGTCGATTTGGCCCTGGCCGCCTACGCCTTCATCATTGTCACCCTGACGGCCCTGGGCGTGCAGCGCGTCTGGTCGCCGCGCCTGAATCAGGTCGTGACCTGGATCATTGCCCCGTTGCTGGTGCTGATCGGCATCCGTTTTTTGTTAATGGGGCTGGCTTGAGCAGGCTCAGAGAGGAACCGCATGAACGTTGGTATGACTGACCGCTTTGCCCGCTGGATTTCCATCCTCTGCGATAGTTCATTCCTCTCCCTGCCGATTTTTCTCGCGTTCGGCTACGTTTCTGCGCGGACCTCGGGCCTGCTGTGGGCCGCCTTGACATTGCTCATCGTGACGGGTATTCCGCTCGCCTATCTGATTCTCGGTCGCCAGCGCGGCTGGGTCAGCGACCTGGAGCTTTCCCGGCGCGAGGAACGCCCGCGCTTCATCCTGGTCAGCCTGAGCAGCGACGTGTTAGCCCTGCTGGTTTTGCGCTTTCTGGACGGCCCGCATCTCCTGACCATGATCGTTCTG
This sequence comes from Anaerolineae bacterium CG2_30_64_16, assembly GCA_001871755.1. Taxonomy (GTDB): domain Bacteria; phylum Chloroflexota; class Anaerolineae; order CG2-30-64-16; family CG2-30-64-16; genus CG2-30-64-16. Next base: position 6,963 of record MNXL01000309.1, on the reverse strand, counting down.
ACCTACTTTTGCCTGGCTGTCGTGATGTTCGCCATCTCCAGCTTCTGGAAAATCAGTATGCACATGGCCGGCGTAGGCGGGTTTTCCACCGCGCTGGTCTTCGTCTTCGGCGCGCCGGCGCTGTGGGCATTGCTTTCTCTGCCGCTGGTAGCCTGGGCGCGCCTGCATCGCCGCAAGCATGACATCCCACAACTGGTTGCCGGCGCGCTGGTTGGCGCGATGATCACTGCGCTGGTCTTTGGCTGGATCGGATTGTTCATCTAGAGGAAAATGAACTGATGTCTCACGACCACACGCTCGAAATCAAAGAAAACCGGTTCATCTTCGCGCTTGCCCTCACTGCCCTGATTTTCCTGGCCGAATTCATCGGCGGGTTTTGGACGGGCAGCCTGGCCCTGCTCTCAGATTCGGCGCATGTCTTTATGGACGCCTTCGCCCTCGGCTTGAGTTATCTCGCGATCCGCGCCGCCGCCCTGCCACCGAACGACCGCCACACCTACGGTTATCACCGCATGCAGGTGCTGGCGGCCCTGACCAACGGCGCGAGCCTGCTTTTGATCGCTGTCGAGATTCTGCGCCAGGCCTGGGACCGCCTCCAGCATCCCGAACCGGTGCTGGCCGGCCCGATGTTAGTCATCGCCGTCATCGGCCTGGCCGTCAACCTGATCGTCGCCTTCACCCTGCGCGAACACGACCACGACGACCTGAACACCCGCTCGGCCTTCCTGCACGTGCTGGGCGACGCGCTGGCCTCCGTCGGCGTGATTGCCGTCGGCGTAATCCTGCTGTTCGTGAACTGGCCCTGGCTCGACCCGCTGGTGAGCGTGCTGATCGGCCTGCTGATCCTGGTCAGTTCCGGCCGCGTGCTGAAAGAGTCGGTCCACATCCTGGCCGAAGGGAGCCCCGATGGCATGACCGCCACGGCTGTCGCCGCAGCGATGCGTCAGGTAGCAGGTGTGGATGAAGTTCACGACCTGCACGTCTGGACCGTCAGCCCGGGCTACGTGGCGCTGAGCGCGCATGTGGTGCTCCGCGATCAGGCGCTGAGCCAGACGACGCAAATCATGGCCGCACTCAAGGCCGCCCTGCATGACGGCTTTGACATTCGGCATACGACCGTCCAGTTCGAGTGCGGCAATTGCGGGCAAGGGAGCATAGCGTGTTCTCAATAGAAAGTGATGTGGCTGTGATGTGCCTGGCACTTTCGAAAGTGCCAGGCACTTTGGGCTAAGAACTTTCGGATTAACCTGACGCAGGTCATACCGGGCTGGTAGGGGGAGTTGTATAGTTGCAAACATGCAAGAATATCTATATAGGGCGCCCTGCATATGGACACCTACCAAGATCAAGCCCGTCTTCTGAAATGCCTGGCCCATCCGATGCGCCTGCAAATCCTCGACCAGATCTGCCAGGCTGAGGAGTGCGTCTGCCACCTGGCGGCTGTCCTGGCCAAACCCCAGCCGTATGTGTCCCAACAGCTCGCCGTGCTCCGCAACGCCGGGCTGATTCGCGACCGCAGAGAAGGCACACACATCTTCTATGGGCTGGCCGATGAGCAGGCTGGCATCCACATCAGCGCGATCCTGGCAGCCTTGCTGCCGGCGCCGGCAGGCGCGATACGTGGGCACGCGCACATCGCGGGCTGCTGTTGCCCGCGCTGCGCGGCGCCCGAATAAACAAGTGGAGTGTACGATGGGCAGTTTTCCAGGCACACCAGAGGTGTTCGCTGCATTGCAGGCCGCACTTGCGCAGGGAACAACGGTTGCCCTGGCGACCGTGGTGGATGTGCAGGGCGCCTCGCCGGCCCAGGTTGGTTTTAAGCTGCTGGCGCGCGGAGATGGCAGTTGGGTGGGCAACGTGGGCGGCGGCGCGCTGGAGCAACGGGTGCGCCAGGAGGCCGCGGCCGCGCTGGCCGACGGCAGGCCCCGGCTGGCGCACTACCGGCTGACCGAAAGCGGTGAGGATGCCCTGGGGATGCTGTGCGGCGGGGAGGTGACCGTGTTCATCGAGCCCTTTCTGCCCAAGCCGGCGCTGCTGATCGTCGGCGGCGGGCACATCGGCCGGCCGCTGGCCGAGCTGGCCCGCATCGTGGGCTACGCCGTGCAGGTGGTGGATGTACGGCCCGCCCGCGGGGACCGGCCGCAGTTTGACCCGACCGCCATCACCGGCTCGACCTACGTCGTGCTGATCACCGAAGATCACGTCACGGACGAGGCCGCCCTGCGCCAGGCGATCACGACGCCCACGCCCTACATCGGCATGATCGGCTCGCTGCGCAAAGTCGGCATCGTGCTCGACCATCTGCGCGCCGACGGCTTCAGCCCGGATCAACTGGCGCGCGTGCGTGCGCCGATCGGCCTGAACACCGGCGGCCGTGAGCCGGCCGAGATCGCCCTGGCCATCCTGGCCGAGATCGAGTGCGTGCGGCACGGCGGCAGCGGCCGGCCGCGATCGCAAAGCCCCGCGTGACAGCGAGGAGCATGGGAGGCGAAAATGCCTGGACGACATCGTCGGGCTCAGGTTGACGGCAGAACGGGCGCGGACAGGCCGCTCAAGATCGAGTTGCTGAGCCTCGATTGCGCCGAGTGTGACGCGTTGGAGCAGCAGCTTCTGCGGGTACTGCGCGGCCTGGACCTGGCCGCGCAAATCCTCAAGACCGGCGATAGCACGGCGTTCGCCCTCTATGGGTTGCAGCATCTGCCCGCGGTCGCGATCGATGGGCAGGTCGTGCTCCAGGGCCAGCTACCGTCGGATGCCGAGTTGCATAACATTCTGAGGTCGTATCATTTCCCCAATCACTCATGAGGAGAATCACACGATGGACGAAAATCTCGCAATCGGGGTGGTGGATGGCTGCCCGCTGAACTGCGCGCGCAAGATCGTGGAAGGCGCCGGCTATCGGCCCGCGGTGAGCATCAACCTGATCAACGACTGCGGCATCAAGAAAAGGCCACCCAGCGCTTATGCGGCTGAAGTTGTGGCCACGGCTGTCGCTGCCATCGTGCGCGCCGTGAACAGTGAGGCTTACGCATGAACCCGCGGCGCGTGCGCGATCTGCTCCTGGTCGTTATCATGCTGCTGGCGCTGGCCACCAGCACGCACGCCGCGGCGCAGGGTTGCGAGGAATGCGCCGACATCAAGGCCGAACGCGCGGGCCGGCCGCCAGTCGTGGCGACGAGCCGCCCGGCCGCAGAGCCGACTGCCCGGCCAAGCGTCACCGCGGCGGTTCCAGACACGGCCGCGACGCCGGTCACGCCGTTGCCCACCCTCACCCCCCATGCGCCAGCGCTTCCGTTGCAGCCGGCCGGGCCGGTCGTCAAGGCGGTGCTGTTCTGGATGTCCACCTGCCCACACTGCCACGACGTGATCGAGAAGGTGCTGCCGCCTTTGCAGGGCCAATATGGCGCCCAACTGCAGATCCAGATGATCGAGCTGGGCGAAAACGCCACAGATGAACAGATCGCCGTGTTTTACAAGGCGGCCGAGGCGTTCGGCATCGCCCACGATCAGGCCGGGGCGCCGTTTCTCCTCATCGGCGACAAGGGGCTGATGGGCAGCGACCAGATCCGGGCCGAGCTGCCTGGGCTGATCCAACAATACCTGGCGGCCGGCGGGGTGGACTACCCGCAGGTGGCCGGGCTGGCCGCCTTGCTCCCCACAAAAAAACCGGCGGCTGAGGTCTGTGCGCCCGCGACGCCGTGCACGGACGAGACGCCGACGCCGGCCGCGCTGGCCCAGGCCGCGGTGGTGCGGGCCATCCTGTTCACCACGCTGGATTGTCACAGTTGCCAGATCGAGGCCGGGGCAGCCCTGACGCCCGTGCGGGAGAAGTACGGCGCGCAGTTCGAGGTTCGCACGATTGACGTTGTGACCCCCGCAGACGTGGAATATCTTTACCGGGTCGCGGAGGGCTATGGGGTTGCACGGGAAGATGTTGATTTACCCTTGCTGATCATCGGCGAGCAGATACTAATCGGAGAGCAGATGGCCGCTGAACTGACCTATCTCGTGGTTTCCTATTTGGAAGCTGGCGGCGTAGACTGGCCAGCGATCCCCGCACCGCCGGAGGCTGCCACGCCCGGCTCGACCCCGTTGCCACCCGACGCTTCAATACCCTTCAGATTCCTTTCTGCCCGTACCAATGGCTTTTTGCTGGCCGTCCTCGTGATGATCGGCATGGTCGCCGCGCTGGTCTACACCGGCGTGGTGATGGTGCGGGGTAGCCAGGGTGGCCCGGTGGACCCGCCGGCGCCCTGGCAGCGATGGCTCATCCCGCTGCTAGCGCTGGCCGGCCTGGGGGTGGCGGGCTACCTGGCTTACGTCGAGACGCGCCAGGTAGCGGCTGTCTGCGGACCGGTGGGCGACTGCAACGCGGTCCAGGCCAGCCCCTACGCCCGGCTGTTCGGCGTGCTGCCGATAGGCGTGTTGGGCGCGTTGGGCTACGTGGCGCTCCTGGCCGCCTGGCTGTGGAGGCGCTACGGCCGTGGCCGCCTCGCCGAGCTCGCGCCGCTGGCGGTGTTCGCGCTGGCGCTGTTTGGCGTCTTGTTCTCGCTCTACCTGACCTACCTGGAGCCGTTCGTGATCCGGGCGGTGTGCGCCTGGTGCCTGACCTCGGCCGTGATCATGACCGCCCTGTTGCTGTTGAGCATTCGGCCGGCGTTGGCCGCGCTGGCGGGAGACGACGAAGCATGAAACGATTGTTGGGCTTTGCCGAGTTCGTGCGGCGCCATTACCAGGCCATCATCATCGTGACGGTGGCCCTGGGCCTGGCGCTGGGGCCCTGGACGACCGCGCCGGGGCAGGCGCTGCAGGGCTATTCCAAGGCGCTCACCTTCTTGATGATCCTGTTCATCAGTTTCACCATCACGCCGCGCCAGCCAGGGGCGGTGATGGCCGGGCTGATCCTGAGCTTTCTCTACATGCCACTGTTGTGCTGGGCGCTGGCCCGCCTGCTGGTTAGTGACCCGCAGTTTGTGACCGGTGTGATCCTGGTGGGCGTAGTGCCGTGCGCGGGCATGGCGGCCGTCTGGACGGCGCTGCTCAAGGGGGACGTGCCGTTAGTGATGGCCATCGAGGCCCTGACGATGGGGCTGGGGCCGTTCCTGATCCCGCCGCTGATGGTATGGCTCGCCGGTTCGTCTGTCCGGGTTGATCCCTGGGCCATGTTCCAGCAGTTGGCCCTTATCCTGCTGCTCCCGCTGCTGCTGGGACTGACCGTCCGCTGGCTGGCCGACCGCTATGGGGACGTGAAGCCCTATCTGCCGCTGCTGCCGGCGCTGTCGGCGCTGACCGCGGTGCTGCTGATGTTTGCCATCTGCAACGTCAACGTGCCGTTGATCCGGGAACGCTGGGCGCTGGTGCCCGCGCTGCTGGGGGCGGTGGTGCTGATCTTCCCGCTCAGCTTTCTGGCGCCGCACTGGCTGGGGCGCTTCGCCTTCAACTGGGGCCAACGCGTCGCCATCACGTATTCGTCGGGCATGAAGAATCTGCCCATCGCGGTCGGGCTGGCGTTCGCCAGCTTCGGGAAGCTGGCTGGGCTGCCGGTGGCGCTGGCGTTCATCGTGCAGATGCTCACGGCCGGCCTGTTCTATCGCTATCTCAGCCGCCAGGCCGCGCAGGTCGCCGTGGTTGGGCCGCGTAAAGAGGTAGTTTAAACGCAATACCTTTCAAATAAGCTTGGTTCGTCATCCCACGCTTGTCATTCTGAGCGAGTTAACCGCTCAACACTCGTTACGGCGAGACGCCAGCGAAGAATCTCGTTGCGCAGGCGGAGATTCTTCGCTAATGACCTGCCGCACCGCAAGCTGACTTGTTAACCCGCTCAGAATGACAAACTACAAGTAGGGACAGTCGTTATTTGAGAGGTATTGAGTTTAAAACGCTACGTCTATCGGATTGCTTCTGACAGGTGAAACATGGAGGTGAGCGATGTTCAAGCGTATCTTATGGGCAACTGACTTTTCCGAACACGCGACCCATGCCCGGGACTGGGCGATTCACTGCGCGCAATGCAGCAGCGGCAAGCTGTTTGCCCTGGCCGTGACTGACGTGGCCGATGTGCCCGTGCTCTCGGCTGTGGTGACGCCGGAGATCAGCCAGGCGAACCTGGCGCGGGCCGAGGCATGGACCGAAGCCGAACTGACCCAGGTGGTGCGGGAGCGGCTGGCGCAGGGCGCGCGAGCGATCATCGCGCTCGACCTGGCCGATCCGCGCGAGGTGCCGGTCGAGGCGCGCGGCTTCGGGCCGTTCCTGGGCAAGCTGATGAACACGATCGAGCGCCGCCAGCAAGAAATGGAGATCGCGCTGGCCGAGGCGCGCGGTGTACCGGTATGGCGCATCGCGCTGCAAGGCGAGCAGCCGGCGCCGATCTAGGATTTCAGCCACACCCCTGAGCTGATCGAGCGAGGCGAGGCGATTGCGCGCCGGGAGGTGCGGGGGGTCAGCGCAGATGTGGCGCTTCGCCTGGCACGAGAAACCGACTGAAGAGGAAGGCAGGCACATGTTGATCGCAAAATACGACCTGGAGGTCTTCACCCCGCCCTGCGAGCCGGGGGCGGAACGCTTTTCGGCCATCGCCCGGCTGGTGACCGACATCTCGCCGGTCTTGCCGTATCTCAACGCAACCTTGCGCGGGGCGGTGTACAATCAGGCGGCGAACGCGCTGACCTGGAAGAAGGGCGGGCATAACCTGGCGTTTCACGCCTACCAGATCGCCACGAGCAATGTGGAAGATCGAAAAGCCGCGGTCAAGGAGCTCGAGGGGCTGATTGACCTGGTCAACCGCACCTGGGCGCGCCGGGGCGAGATCACACCCAACACCGAGACGCGCCAGCGACCGACCGCGATGGCGGTCTTCAAGCTGCTGCCGGGCACGAACTGCCGGGAGTGCGGTCAACCCACCTGCTGGAGCTTTGCGCTCAAGCTGGTCGCGGCGCAGGCCCAACCGGCCGATTGCCCGCCGCT
>MNXL01000022.1 GCA_001871755.1 Anaerolineae bacterium CG2_30_64_16 | reverse complement strand
CCCGCGTCCGCGGGGGTGACGCGGCTCGTCATTCCCGCGCACGCGGGGGTGACATGGCCCGTCATTCCCGCGCAAGCGAGAATCCAGCAGCCTGGACCCCCGCGTCCGCGGGGGTGACGCGGCTCGTCATTCCCGCGCACGCGGGGGTGACATGGCCCGTCATTCCCGCGAAAGCGGGAATCCAGAAGCCTGTTTCCCGCTTTCGCGGGAATGACGTCCCGCGTGCGCGGGCGTGACGGGGAGAACTGAAATGCGCCCAGTATCGCACTCCGGGGTCTGCCGGGCAGCTCGCGAGTTGCTACTACACGTCTAGATTGCGCACCTTCTTAGCGTGGCTTTGGATGAAGCGCTTGCGCGGGGCCACCTCGTTGCCCATCAACATGTCAAAGGTGCGATCGGCGGCCGCGGCATCCTCGATGGTCACCTGGAGCAGGATGCGGTTTTCGGGGTTCATCGTGGTCTCCCACAACTGCTCCGGGTTCATCTCGCCCAGGCCCTTGTAGCGCTGCAGGGCGATGTTGCCCGATCCCTGGCTCAGGTCCGCCAACAGCCGGTCCTTTTCCGCCTCGGTGTAAGCGTAACGTTCCTCTTTGCCCTTGCGGACCAGGTAGAGCGGGGGCTGGGCGATGTAGAGATGTCCCTGTTCGATCAGCGCCGGCATGTAGCGGAAGAACATGGTGAGCAACAACGTCCTGATGTGACTGCCGTCGACGTCGGCGTCCGTGTTTTTGCAGCACACAGCCCCCCGGCCGCAGATAAAGGTCTCGTCACCCTCCACGGAGAAATCGTAGACCTTACGGCTGCTGGCCGGCGCCTGACGCACGGAACGCACTGGCAGACCGACCAGTTCGCCAGCCAACGGCAACCCCGAACGGGGGTTGCTTCTGCTATGTGACCCGGCCAGCCAGTCCCGCATTTCGCCGGCCCGTGCATGGTCACACCAGACTGGCGCCAGGGCAGCCAGCGCGCTCCGGTTGCTCACGGCCAGGTAATAGGCTGTGCGCCGGGTGACGATCGGCTTGCCCCGGATCATCCCGCTGGCTTGCCCGGTGGGGCGACGTTCCCGCAGTGAGACCTTGACACCGTGCATGAGCAACAGGTACATCAACTGATCAGCCAACGTTTCAGATGTGGTGGCAAAGGAGAGTTGCCTCCAAGTCAGCGTCCCATCGCCCAGGAAGTAACCCCGCAGAAAAGCCAACTGCAGCTCAGGACTGACGTTGAAAACCAGGTCTGGGATATGCTTGCGGCTCGCATCTGTGCCATCGAAGCCAAGCAGCAGGCGGAAGGTTGCCGTCACCACCTTGTTGAGGACGCGCAGCTCGCCAGCCCGGCCACCCTTACCCTCGTATAGCGTGGGTGCGACCCCAAATACCTGTCGGATGGCAGTCACCAGCTCGGGCGCCAGGGCCACGTTGCGATGGCCAACGGCCAGGCGCACACCGTTTCGATCGCTCAGCGAACCCTCAGCCACAAAGAAACCCAACAGCAGCAGCAGAGATTCATCGATGGGCAGGTAGCGCGGCATGGCCAGGTCCGCGTAGTGGACTGGTGTCAGCGTCACGTCGTCGCCCAACTCACCCAGCGTCTCCATTGTCAGATCGCGGAGGGCTATGTAGTCCCGCACGCGATTGCGCGGCGCAGCCCGGTATTGCGTATTCCAGATGTGATCGGGTTTGCTGTCACCCAGGCTAACCTGAGGTAGCAGCGCATCCGCTTCCAACCCGAGCGTTTCTACGTAGCGCAGGAAGTGAGTGAGCGTAGGGCGTTGCTCGCCGCGCTCCCAGGCATAGTAGGTGACCGGCTGGCGGATACCTACCGCCGCGCAAATCTCTTGTTGGCTCAGGCCACGCACTAGCCGCTGCTGCGTAAGCTGCGCGCCTACCGCGGCCGGGATCGTCACGCGCGGCTCAACCATCTCCGAATCACCCACATACTCGGCGCGCACCTGGCTCTTGTACCACTCCTCAACGCCCGGCCCGCGCACGATGAGATCGCTGTCCATTGCCTCGCCTGACTCGAGGAACGAACGCAACAGGTCGATCCGCTGCCCATGCCCTTCGCTGGCGGGCAAACGCGCAGGCGCCACCAGCAGATCGCCCGCGCACACCGCATCGCCGCGCTTCAGCGTGGGATGGCCATCCTCCCCGGCCACGAACACGCTGTGCTCGCCGGTTACCCGCACGCGTCGGCCATAGGCTGTCTCGATCTCGTAGATCGGTCCATCATGATCGTGGCGGATCACGCTCTTGATAGGCTTGTAACGAACCTGCCCGGTCTCTGGCTGGAAGCACAGTACCTGGTAGTCGGAAGGGTTACCGCCGCGTTCGATCAGAGCATCGATGAACGGGCCGACCCGCACGGCCCGGACCTGGTCATCAGGATCCTTGACAAAGGTCTGTTCGTCAGCATCCACGCTCATGATGACACACCGGTGATAGCGCAGGCCCTCCGGGTCGAAACTGTCTCCAACCCCCCCGCCGAGCGCCTGGACCAACGCCTGGATTTCGCGGCTGGCCAGCGCCTTGTCCAGGCGGGCCTTTTCCACGTTCAGGATCTTGCCGCGCAACGGCAAAATCGCCTGAAACCGCCGGTCACGACCCTGTTTTGCGCTGTTGTGGACGAAAATACCGCTTGCCAAAGCAAAGTTGTGCGAATTGGGAACCTCAATGTCGTAAACTGCCACGCGTTCGCTTAGGCGTTCCACCGCCACTACACGATGGTTGTGATTCGCCACAGCCGCCAACGCTCGCGCTGTGTCGCCTTCAAAGTAGCGTTGACAAAAGCGGTCAAAACGTAACAGCGACTTGTCCCTTGTTGTGAGACGATATGTCTGGTACGCATCAAGGTCGAATTCCTCCGGTCCCGTATAGAATTCTCGCCATCGTTCAACCATGTACGTCTTGTAGGCTTCATCTTGCCACTGTGCCTGCGCGTTCTCCGAAAGAGTCTGCCGCGTATCAGCTTGCTTCATGCGCTCGCTCATCATGGCGCGAAACTCCTCGCTGCGGTGGACATCGCGACACTTTCGGATTACTTCTGGGCGGTGCAGGGTCCGGCCAATGTGGTTGCGATGTAATGCCAGGTGCTCCTCAGCAGGCAACCGCACAACGTTAGTCGGGTTGTTGTTGAGCTTGTTGAAGTCATGGTGATGACAATGGTCGCCATCCGCTTCCGAGTACTCACCATTCCAGCGGTTGTACCAGTCTGCCAGGATGTGGGTGAACAGCCAGACCTTAGAACGTGGATCCCACGCCATTTCATATCCGGCGATGGTGATGCCAGGTTCGCTCATGTTGGATAACTTACGATATAAGGGCATCAGGGGATCTTCAGGCGCAAGTGCCGCGGCCGGTTTGTACGTCCCATCGCGCAACATGAAGCGGTGGTCGGGAGTGCAGGTGATGACCTCGCCGTTGTCCAGTGTCACCCGCACGACTTCAGCATCGGATTGGGTCATCCGTCCGTTGGCGATCTGCTCAAGACCGATCTGCCCGTCGTGCCGGATCGTATAGCAGAAGTGCTCTTTTCCCAAGGCCTGTTCGGCCACAAGATCCCGAAAGCTGAGCGCGCGTCCATCCGCAAGCGCAACCAGCGTATCTCCCGAAAAGCAGCCACCTGCGGAATCGCCCTCGACCAGATACAGTTCGCACTTGGCCGGGTCGCGCTCGGAGCAGTCGGCGAGCTTGCCGGGCAAGGTCAGGCTCTCCAGCGCGCTCTTGCGAATCACCAGATCGCGCGCCTTTCGGGCGGCCTCGCGCGCCCGACTGGAGGTGGTGCATTTCTCGACGACCTTCTTTGCCTCGCGCGGGTTTTTCTCCATCCACTCCAGCAACGCTTCGCCAACCACGGATTCGACCTGGTTGCGAATCTCGGCATTGAGCAGCTTGACTTTGGTCTGCGATTCGAACTGCGGATCGGCCAGTTTGACGCTGATGATGGCCGTCAACCCTTCGCGGGTGTCCTCACCGGTGAAGTTGGGATCGTTATCCTTGAGCAGTCCCTGGCGTTTGGCCCAATCGTTGATGGTACGGGTTAGCGCCGACCGCAGGCCAGTGAGATGCGTGCCGCCGTCGGGGGTGTTGATGGTGTTGGCGAAGGCATACACCGATTCGTTGTAGCCGTCGTTGTACTGCACGGCCGCCTCGATCAGTGAGCCCTCCACTTCTTTCTCGATGTAGATCGGATCGTGCAAAACACCGCGATTTTTGTTCAAATAGCGCACAAAACTGCGCACACCGCCCTCGAAATGGAAGGACATCCAACGCGGGCCATTTGTGGTACGCTCGTCCATGAAGTCGATGGTCAGCCCGCGATTCAAGAACGCCATCTCTCGGAACCGCTGCACCAACGTCTCGAAGCGGAAGTTCGTTTCCTCGAAGATGGTCCGGTCGGGCAGGAAGGTGGTCTTGGTGCCGGTGCTGCCGTCCTCGACCTTGCCGATCATCCGCACATCCGCCTGGGGGATGCCGCGCTGATACCGCTGGAAGTAGGCCTGGCCGTCCACCTGGACCTCCACCTCCATCCAGTCCGACAACGCGTTGACGGCGGACACGCCGACGCCGTGCAAGCCGCCCGACACCTTGTACGCGCCGCTGCCGAACTTGCCGCCCGCGTGCAGTTTGGTCATCACGACTTCCAGCGCCGACTTGCCGGCATGTTTATGAATGCCCACCGGAATGCCGCGGCCCCAATCCTGGACCGTCACGCTGCCGTCCTTGTGAATGCTGACGGCGATGCGGTCGCAGTAGCCGGCCATCGCCTCGTCGATAGAGTTGTCCACAACCTCGTAGACCGTGTGATGCAGCGCCTTGATATCGGTGCCACCGATGTACATGCCAGGACGTCTGCGCACGGCCTCAAGGCCTTCCAGCACCTGGATATCGTCTGCCGTATAATGATTGGGCCGATTTACCTGCTCTGCCACTGTCCTATCTCCTCTACTACACCCGTATGCCTGCCATCGGCAACAGCATCATTTGCGAGAGAGACACCAGGCTCTCTCGCTGCAAGCTGAAAGCTTTGGATTCTTGCGGCTCGCGTGTGGGCTACTTCTGCTGGTTGGCCGCCTCTGCGGCGTGTGCCTGCCAGCGGCTGCGCAGATTCTCGTAGTATGCGAAAACTGCCAGCAACATAGCAGTCGCCAGATACGCGTTACCCATGATCGCTACGATCGCGCCGAACGGCGTACTCCCGATCAAACCCCACACCGCGCGAAAGCCCAACATCAGCAGGTTGATGGCCAACACCAGCCCCATAGTTGGCAGGCCGTTCAACCGCACCAACGTGATGCTTTGGAGCAACCCCCGCCACAACGGCTGATGATCCAGAAGGATCGTCTCGCTGACGAAGAAGAGAGACGTGAGCATCCAAAGGAGCAACCACAACGTAATCCCGCCGACGAGCGCAAACAGCAAACCAGCCACCGGGCTCCCGGACAGGAACAGCAGCGTTGCTGCCAGGCCCAACGGTACCCGTAGCATGAAGACCAGGATCCCCAAGAACAGACCGAAAACGGTCAGACGGAGCGCCAGTCCCCAAAACCCCCGTCCGCCCTGCCAGGGATCCTCTCCCGACGCAGCCGAGCGCTGTTCCAGCGACCGGCTGGCAGCCGCCCAGCGCAAGTACAGTGCAACCAACAGTTGCCCGACCAGCCAGAGGCCGGCAGCGATCAGGAGCACTCCCCACACGTTCGTAACCTCGATGGGGGGCGTGCGCCAGGGAGATGCGGCGACCTGGGGCAGGTTCAGGCTCAATCCGGCCGGCGCCAACACTACATCGCTGATGAAAGTCACCCGGCTCGCAGCCTGGGTCGCCGCGATGGTGCTGGGAACCCCCAGCCAGGCGCCGGTGATGACGTCCATCAGGTTGACCCGGGCGCCGAACTCGGTCAGTGTTTGCTGGACAGTCTGAAGCAGCTCTTCCATCAGCGCCAGTTGGCCGGATGGGTAGGTTGCCCGCACCAATGCTTCCCAGATGACCAGGAAGCGTTGTGTCAAGACGCGGATCGAGAACTGGGGGGCCAACCACAAGCTCAGATCGACTAACACCGGGATGATCAACAGCCACGGCCGGCGCCCAGCCTGCGTCAACCCGGTGGTCAGGGCATCCAGGACGCCCACGCGTTGAGAAGCTCCTTCTTTCATCCCGCTATTTTACCACAAAACGGTGTTTTTGGGAAAAGCGGACCTGGATATTTGTGAAGCAAATAGCACACGTGTTCGATGCAGGCGCCTGACCCCCGAAATTTCCGTTTTTTGTGCAAGGATTTTGGGAGCGCGGCTGTCGTCTTTTTTGGTTCCGGCTTGTAAGCGCAGCGGCCTTGTCCGGGTCAGGTTCATGTTTTCTAGTTGACGCCCAATGCCGCGTGCGGTAGAATGGCCCAAACGGAACGGGAACAGATCGGTCTCTGAGACGCTTTATGACAATCATTACCCTGACAACCGATTTCGGGTTGGCAGATGGCTACGTGGGGATTATGAAGGGTGTGATCCTTGGCATCGCGCCTGCCGCCCGGTTGATAGACCTGAGTCACGACATCCTTCCCCAAGATGTCCGCGGAGCGGCTTACGTCTTGGCTCGCGCGGCCCCCTACTTCCCGGGCGGCACAGTGCACCTCGCGGTCGTCGATCCGGGCGTGGGCGGGGAGCGACGACCTGTTCTGGTGCAGACGGAACGCGCCCTGTACGTCGGCCCCGACAACGGCGTGTTCACCCACGCCCTGGCTGAGCCTGGCGCCCGGGCCTGGGTTCTGGACCGCCCGGCGTTCTGGCTCTCTGAACCGAGCCGCACCTTTCATGGCCGGGATATCTTTGCCCCGATCGCCGCACACCTGGCGCATGGAGTGCTCCCCGACCAGGTTGGGCAGCCGATCGACGACCCGGTGCGCCTGTCCCTGGCCCAGCCGGTTCGTCATGCCGACGGCCACATCAGCGGCCAGGTAATGCACGTTGATCGCTTCGGCAACCTGATTACCGACATCCCGGCGGATTGGGGCGAGACCGGCCGCTGGACCTGCCGGGTTGCCGGCCAGCAGATCACGCACGTGTGCGCCACCTACGCCGATGGCGCTCCCGGGGCATTGGTCGCGTTGATCAGCAGTGGCAACACGTTGGAAGTCGCTGTCCGGGACGGGAACGCAGCGCGGCGGCTGGACGTTAAAGCCGGTGAGCCGGTCACACTGTGGCCGATGAGTTGTTGGGGTGAGGTGTAGGAGGCAACGGATAGAAGCGGATAAGCGGATGGCAGCGGATAGAAGTGGATTAGCGGATGGCAACGGACAAGCGGGTGGAAGTCGGAAGCGATCCGCAATCGTTCGACTGAGCGCTCACGACGAAGTCTGAAATCCGCAATCGAAAGGGGAGATCTCGATGGAGAAATTCGTCATCGAGGGTAAACACACCCTCACCGGCGACGTGACGCCGGCCGGCAACAAGAACGCCGCGCTGCCAATTCTGGCTGCGACCCTGCTCACCGAAGATGAGGTGACGCTCCACAACGTGCCGCGGATTGGGGACGTGGGTACCATGTTGCAGCTCTTGGGCGAGATGGGGGTGAGGGTTGAGGACGAGGGCAGCTCCCTGCGACTGTGCGCCCGGGATGCCGGCGTGGCGCGGCTGCAGCCGGAGCTATTCCAGCTCATCCGCGGGTCGATGTTGCTCGCCGGACCGCTGTTGACGCGCTTCGGCAGGGCGGTGATCCCGTTGCCCGGTGGCGATCGGATCGGGCGACGCCGGATGGACACGCACCTTTTGGCACTGGAGGCGCTGGGCGCGCAGATCGACTTCAATCGCCACGATTTCACCATGCGTACCGACGGGCTGCGCGGCGCGGATATCCTGTTGGACGAGATGAGTGTCACCGCCACCGAGAACGCGGTCATGGCCGCGGTGTTGGCCCGGGGCACGACGATTATCCGCAACGCCGCCTCGGAGCCGCATGTACAGGACCTGTGTTGTTTCTTGAACATCCTGGGCGCCCAGATCGAGGGGATCGGCAGCAACACGCTGGTGATCCACGGCGTGGAGCGGCTGGCCGGGGGCGAGTTCACGATTTCACCCGACTACCTGGAGGTCGGCAGCTTCCTGGGGCTGGGCGCGGTGACCCGGGGCGAGATCCGCATCCACGGTGTGGTGCGCGAGCACATGCGGATGATCAACTGGGTATTTGGGCGGCGGCTGGGCGTGGCGATGCAGATGGTTGGGGATACCCTGATCGTGGCGGACGAGCAGGAGCTGGTCATCAGTGAGGATGTCGGCGGCGCGGTGCCCAAGATCGACGATGCGCCGTGGCCGCAATTCCCAGCCGATTTGATGAGCATCGCGTTGGTGGTGGCCACCCAGACCCGGGGCACGGTCTTGCTGCACGAGAAGATGTTCGAGAGCCGTCTCTACTTCGTGGACAAGCTGATCGCGATGGGCGCCAAGATCATTTTGTGCGACCCGCATCGCGCGGTGATCGTCGGCCCATCAACGTTGCATGGCCAGGAGTTGAGCAGCCCCGACATCCGCGCCGGCATGGCGCTGCTGATCGCTGCGCTGGCGGCTGAGGGCGCCAGCACGATCGCCAATGTCGGCCAGATCGACCGGGGATATCAGGCGATCGATGCGAAGTTGCGCGGGTTGGGCGCGCACATCGAGCGGGTGAGGGTCTAGACGCTGGATACTGGAAGCTGGATACTCCATCCAGCTTCCAGCTTCTATTCGAGGAGGTGTTGTTGGTGATTGGATTCCCCAGTTTTTACGATCCCAGTCGGATCGGCACGTTGTTCTACCCCGACGTGGCCGCGATCGCGGCCGAAGCCGCGGCGGCCGGCTTGTCGCCGGCGACCACCGACCAGGAAAACACGCATCTGGTGATCATCGACATGCAGATCGATTTCTGCCATGCTCGAGGCAACTTGAATGTGCCCGACGCGCTGGACGACATCCGGCGGACGATCGAGTTCATCTACTGTAACGCCGCGCGAATCACGCAGATTACCTGTTCGCTGGATTCGCATTTGCCGGCCCAGATATTTTCGCCGGGTTGGTGGGTCGATCGCGACGGCCGTCATCCCGCGCCGTTTACCATTATTACCTGGGCCGACGTGCAGGCCGGCGCCTGGCGGCCGCGGCTCGAACCTGAGGCGTCGGTGGCATATGTCCGTCAGTTGGAGCAACAACACAAAAAGCAACTCTGCATCTGGCCCTACCACGTGCAGATCGGTAGCATCGGGCATGCGTTGGACCCGGAGCTGTGGTCGGCGGTGTTCTGGCACGCGGTGGCGCGCCAGGTGCAGCCGGCCTGGCTGGCCAAAGGCCGCGTGCCGCTGACGGAGCACTATTCGATCCTGCAACCTGAAGTGCCCGTGCCCGGCGATCCCGAGGGGGGGAAGAATCAGGTCTTTCTGGACATCCTGGCACAGGCCGATCACATCGTCATCGCCGGCGAGGCGGAAAGCCATTGTGTGCTGGAGACGGTGGAGGACCTGGTCGAGGAGTTCGGGGACCGGCCGGAGATGCTGCGGAAGGTCTTCTTTCTGCGCGATTGCACCTCGCCGGTGCTCCACCCGGAGATCGACTTCCACGCCATCGCCCAGGATCGGTTTGCCGAGTTTGCGCGGCAAGGGGTCAATTTCATCGACAGCGCCGCCCCTTTGCCTTTTTAGCGTATCATCTCAATGACTCGGGGTGGCTGTGGCCGGTCTCCTGACCGAGCCACCCGTGGCTCGGTCAGGAG